>JAEUMC010000065.1 GCA_016793415.1 Devosia sp.
CGCCCGAAACCGCAAAGGTGATGATCTTGACGAGGTTGGTGCGGATGCCCGAGAGCAGCGCCGCTTCCTCGTTGCCGCCCACCGCGAAGATGGCGCGGCCCAGCGTCGTGCGGTTGAGGATGAACATCATCAGCGCCATGAACGCCAGCATCACCAGCACCGCCACATTGACCAGGTCGAGCTTGGCCCGGCCGAGCCAGGCAAATTCCTCGACCCGCACCGGGATCAGCTTGCCGTTGGTGATGAGGATGGCCATGCCGCGATAGACGAGGCTGGTGGCCAGCGTCACGAGGAACGAGTGCACGTTGAAGGCGGTGATGATGACGCCGTTGATCGAACCGAGCAGTAAGCCGATCAGCGGCGCCGCGATGATCGCGACCAGCGGATCGACATTGATGGCGAGCCAGGCCGCGCTTACCGAGGCGACACCGAAAATCGCGCCAGTCGACAGATCGAACCCGCCGCCGATGATCACCAGGGTCAGCGCGCAGGCGATGATGAACAGCGGCGTCGACTGGTTGAGAATGTTGAACAGGTTCCGCGGCGTCAGGAATGACGGCGACAGCAGCGTGAGCGCGACCAGCATCACCGCGATGATGATGAGCACGCCATACTGGCGCACGAAGTCGCCGATATCGAAGCGCCGGGGCGCGGCGGCGGGTTTGGTGAGTGTGGTGTCGGCCATCAGCTGGCAGCCTCCTGGCGATTGCGTTGGCTGTTCTGTTCGAGAAAGACGCGGGTCAGCGCCGCTTCCACCGTCAATGCGGCGGCGGGCTCTTCGGCGAAGATCCGGCCTTCGCTGAGCAGGTAGCAGCGGTGGGACAGGTTGATGACTTCCTCGAGTTCGGATGAAATCAGCAGCACCCCGACGCCCTGCCGCGCCATCTCGACGATGAAATCGTGGATGCGACGACGCGCTCCGATATCGACGCCGCGCGAGGGCTCGTCGAGGATCAGCAGCTTGGGCTTGGCCACCGCCCATTTGGAGAGCAGCACCTTCTGCTGGTTGCCGCCCGAGTAACGTGCCACCCGGCCGTCGATCGCCCCCGGCACGATGCCGAAATGGCCGATCATGTCGCGCGCCTGGCGAACCTCGGCACCGCGGTCGAGGATGCCGAGGCGGCTGATCCGGCCGAGCGTACCGAGGCTGATGTTGAAGCGGGTCGGCTGGGTCAGCACCAGGCCCTGCTTGCGCCGATCCTCGGGCACCAGCGCCACGCCGGCGGCAATGGCATCGTGCACCGTGAAGCGACGCCTGACCGGTGCGCCCTCGATCAGATACTCGCCGCCGGTGATGCGGTCGGCGCCGAACAGGGCGCGCGCCACCTCGGTGCGGCCCGAACCGACGAGACCGACCAGTCCGACGATTTCGCCCGGACGGACGGCGAGGGAAATATCGGAGAGTCCCGTGCCGGTGCTGACCCCGCGCAGTTCGGCGATCGGCGGCAGCGTTTCGGCCGGGGCGGCGGGCAGTGCCGGCCAGAGGATTTCGGCCGCCTGCCCAAGCATGGAATCGACCAGCGTCTGTTTGGTCTCACCCGCCATCGGCGAGGTCCGAACCACCTTGCCGTCGCGCATGATGGTGACGTTGTCGCAATTGGCGAGGATATGGTCGAGGAAGTGGCTGACATAGATCACGGTCTTGCCCTGCCCCTTCAGCCGCCGGATCACCTCATGCAGCCGGTCGGCTTCGTCCTCGGTCAGGGACGAGGTCGGCTCGTCCATGATGATGACCTGCGCATCGCGGGCGATGGCGCGCATGATCTCGACCTTCTGGCGCTCGGCGATGCGCAGCGTCGCCACCTTGGCGAAGGGATCGATGCCGAAATCGCAGGCCTTCTCCAGCGCCGCGAAGCGCGCCGCGTCGCCGCCGACCAGGATGCCGGCGCGCTGGCTCTCGCGGCCCAGAAACACGTTCTGCACCACGTTGAGTTCGGGCGCGAGCTGCAGCTCCTGGTGGATCATCGCGACGCCCAGACCCAACGCGTCGCGCGGCGAAAACCGCGCCACCCGGGCGCCGAGGATTTCGACCTCACCCTCGTCCGGCGTGTAATAGCCGCCGATGATCTTGCCGAGACTGGATTTGCCGGCGCCGTTCTCGCCGACCAGCGCGTGCACCGTGCCCGCGGCGATTTCGACGTCGATGCCCTCGAGGATGCGCGTACCGCCAAAGCTCTTGGCAACGCCGCGTACCCGCACGGCAATAGTTGGAGTGGTCATGGGCGTCCCCTGCTGCTCGATGCCCGGGGTGCCGGGGGCGATATCGCCCCCGGCACGGATGTTGCCGTTCCGATCAGCCTTCCCACTCGGCCTTAAAGTCCGGATTGGCGTCGAGCCATTCCTTGGTGACGATCAGCGGATTGGTGGCCTTGGTGGCGGGGTCGATCCAGTTCTCGACCGTCTCCCCCTTCTTGGCCCGGATCAGCGCATCGGCCGCATAGAACCCCTCGGAATACGGGTACCCGGAGAGCGTCGCGTCGAACACGCCGGCTTTGATCTTGTCGACGGTGATCTGGTTGAGGCCGCCGCCGATCAGGTAGATCGGCTCGATCGGGATGCCGGCATCGGCCAGCGCGATCTCGACACCGAGCAGGTGCTGGTCCGCGTTCGAGAGCACCACGTCGATCTTGGGGTTCGCCTGGATGATGTCCTGGAACGCCGTCAGCGAGGCATCCGGGCTGTAATTGCCTTCGCCGGTGGCGACGACCTTGATGTTGGCGTGCTGGCCCAGCACCGTCTCGAAGCTCTTGTAGCGCAGGTTGTCGAACGGGAACTGCAGCTGGCCGATCATGATCACCACGTTGCAGGGATCCTTGTCGGCGCAGAACTTCACCACTTCCTCGGCCTGGGCGGAGGCGCCGTCGACCGGATTGGAGGCAACCGTGGTGGTGAGGCCGGGGACCTGCGGGGTCATCACCGTCAGTTCCGGACCGACCGGGAACAGCGTCGAGGCGACGAGCAGGCCTTCCTTGGTCGCTTCCTCGAGCGCGGTGGCGATGCCGACCGTGTCGTTGGGAGCAATGATGATGCCGTCGAAGCGGCCGCCGGCGATGATGTCTTCCACCTGCTTGTATTGGGTGGCGGCATTGAACTCGCCGTCGAAGATCTCGACCTCGACCCCGCCGGCCTTCTCGGCGGCAGCCTTCACGCCCTGCCAGGTCGCATCATTGTAGCCGTTCTGGCTCGATGCGGCGAGGAAGGCCAGGCGGATCGGCTCCTGGGCCATGGCGGTGGCGGGGATGAGGCACGTGGCCAGCAGTGCCGCGGCAATGAGTTTATGCATGCGTTGTCTCCTGTCGGGACGTCTGTCCCGCTCCTGTTGCGTTTCCCTTGGGCCCGTGAAAACCGGACCACGTAATGCGCCGCCAGCAAGAGCGGCGAGTTATCCTTCCATCGCCGCCGGTGCGCCGGCGGTGTCGGTTCCGTGGAAGTTGGCGCCTTCCGACCCATCGAGGTCGAGCAAAAGAAAGGCGAGGGTCGCGACCGGTTGCCAGGCAAGCGCCAGCGCCACCCGGTCGGCGGTGAAATGTCCCTTGCGATGCAAGAGGTTGATGGTGCCGATCACGCGGCCATCGGCGATCGCCGGCAGGTTCATGTTGGATTCGAACCCGAGCTCGAGGATCTTCCGCCAGTCGAAGAACACCGTGGCGATCTCCTCGATGCTGGTCGAGGAGAACGGGCGACGGCCTTCGATCACGGTCTCGAAATAGCGGTTGCGGTCGAGCCGCTTGAAGTTGCCCGTCGGATAGGCCGCCGCATCGTCGGTCCACACCCGGCGCGAGCGCATCTGCTTGAGGTCATAGACCGACGCGGTGGTGAGGAGCGAGCCGGCCGCTTGGTGGATACCGGCCCGGGCATAGGCGAAAACCGCCTCGGCGGCGTGCTCGCCCTCGGCCAGCCTGAACGCATGCGCGAGGTCCGGCGTCATGCGCGCCTCCGGTCATGTGCGACGACGCCGTCCTTGACCACCAGCTTCAGGTGCTCGGCCGGCCGGCCCAGCGCCGCAATATCGGCGAACGGGTCGACGTCGAAGGCCACGAGGTTGGCGCGCGCACCGGCCGCCATGGTGCCGATCTCGCCTTCCATGCGGCAGAGCCGGGCCCCGGCCTCCCACATGCCGCCGAGGATTTCCTTGGGCGTCAGCACCTCGGCGAGCAGCGCAAACTCGAGCCCGCCATATTTGCGCAGCTGGCCCAGCAGGTCGGTGCCGAAGGCCATCGGCAGGCCGGCCTTACGCATGATGCTGAGCGAGTTGCGGCCGCCATCGCGCACCACGTCGAGCTTGAGCTGTTCGGCCTCGCCGAGGCCGAGCTGGGCTCCCTCGAGCTTCAAACCCTCATAGGCGGCCAGCGTCGGGATGGCGATGCAGCCCGCTTCGGCCGCCATCGCCGCCGTCTCGGCGCCAATCAGGTTGCAGTGCTCGAGCGACTTGACGCCCAGCTTCACGCAGCGGCGGATCGAGGCGTCGGAGTAGACATGCGCCGACACATAGGTATTGGCGTTGCCCGCCTCCTCGACCATCGCCCGGATCTCGTCGTCGGAATATTGCAGGCCGTCGATCGGATCGTTCGGCGAGGAGACACCGCCATTGGCCATCACCTTGATGAACCGGGCGCCTTCCTTGATCATCTTGCGGCAGGCGCGGCGCACCTCGTCGACCCCGTCGACCAAGACGCCCATATTGCCGACCCGCCAGCCCAGGGTATCGGGGCGGCTGTCGGTGCGCTGGCGCAGGTCCGTATGCCCGCCGGTCATCGACAGCCCCTTGCCGCAGATGACCAGGTCCGGCCCGGCGATCAGCCCTTCGTTGACGCCGCGCACCAGCCCGAAATCGGCGCCACCGAGATCGCGCACCGTGGTGAAGCCATCGGCCAGCAGCCCTTCCATCACTTTGGTGGCACGCACCGCTGCCAGGCTGTCCGGCGCAATGGCATTGGCCCACAGGTCGAGCGACCAGGCCACGACGTGGAAATGGCAATCGATGAAGCCCGGCATCAGCGTCAGGCCGCCCAGATCGATCACCTCGTCCCCGGGCGCCGCCGGTGCGCCGACCCCGGCGATCCTGCCGTCGCGCACCGAGACACTGGTCGGCGCACTCAGCACCTGGCGCTCGAGGTCGACAAGGCGGGCGTTGATGAAGCTCAGCGCACTCATCGGCTGGACACCACCAGCTCGCGCGGTGCGACGTCCAGCCGTCGATGGGGCATCTGGTTCTGCTCGGTTAGGCGCATTGAGGTCCTGCTTGCGACGCTTTCATGTCAGTATGAGCGAATATTTAGTTTGTCGACAAGATGGATTCTGCCTCCGATCCTGCCCAAACTTTGCCCGTCATGCCGCCTTGAGGCCGCACCAACTGGCTACGAAACGGGCAATCACCTCGGTGGTCGTCTGCAGGCTGGCGAGCTCGACCGCCTCGGACGGCGCGTGCATGCCCCTGGCGTTGCCGCCGTAGCAAAGCGCCGGAATGCCGTAATAGAGGTCGTAGAACCGGGTATCGCTGGTGGCCGTCATGCTGAGCGGTTCGAGCGCCTTGCCGAGCACCTCGGCATGGATATCGGCCAGGAGCGCCTCTGCCGCGGTGCCGGGAGCAAAGACGTGGCCATCGGCCTGGAAGCCGATCCAGCTGAGCGTCGGCATTTCGGCCTCGAGCGCGGCGGCGCAGCGACGAATTGTCTCGCTGACGCGCTCACGCACATCGGCGAGGCCATGTCCCGGCAGCACCGACAGCCGGCATTCCAGCTCGCACCACGACGGGACCGAACCCAGCCAGTCCCCGCCGCGGATCTTGCCGGGGTTGAACTTCACCGGGTCGGCAATGGCGCCGAAATACGGGTGCGTCACTGCCTCGGCATTGATCTCGGCCGTCAGCCCCTTGAGCGCCTCGATATAGGCCATGGCCGCCAGAATGGCGTGCGAGCCCGTGGATGCGCCTGCAAACACGTGCCCCGGCCGGCCCAGGATGCGCAGCCGGAACCACACCGAGCCCAGTTCGGCACGGATGATCCGGTGCCCCATGCTTTCGGGGATGAATGCCGCATCGGCGCGATACCCTCGCGCCAGCGTCGAGAGCGCCCCGTTGCCGGTGCATTCCTCCTCGCTCACCGTCTCGATATGCACGCGCGAGCCCGGCACGTAACCGAGCCGGCGCAGCGCATCGAGCGCGAACACCATGGCCGAGACGCCGGCCTTCATGTCGCCGGTGCCGCGGCCATGCATCCAGCCGTCGCGGATCTCCGGCTGGAACGGGTCCTGCGACCACAACTCAGGCGCCCCTACCGGCACAACGTCGATGTGGCCCTGGAGGATCAGGCTCCGCCCGACCGGAGCCTCGACCTCGTGCGTCGCCACCACCTGCACGGCTTTCGAATAATCGGCGTCGACAACCGGCGAGTAACCCGGCAGGCCGGCTATCTCCACCTCATCGATGCTGTACTTGTCCACCGCCCAGCCGCGCGCCGCGAACTCGCCAGCGAGCCAATCCTGGCACTCCGCCTCGTTGCCGCGCGTGCTGTCGAACGAGGCGAGCTTGCCCAGCCACTCCGTCTGCTGGCCAAACCCCTCGGCCACCGCCGCGCGCAGCGCTGTCGGATCGATCATCGTGCCACTCCTCAACTCCAATCGGCACCCCACGTGCAGGATTGGATTTCTCCTGTCGACAAACTGTCGGCTGAACCCTATAGGGAGATGACAACGAAGTGCAATACGCTTTGATGAACCGTTTGATTGCCCTTAGCTGCTGGAGCTGACCTTATGGACAAGAGCCCGTTCACCGGGTGCATTCCCGCCCTGATGACCCCGTGTCGCGCCGACCGGACGCCGGATTTCGACGCGCTGGTGCGCAAGGCCAAAGAGCTGATCGGGCTCGGCATGTCGGGTGTCGTCTATTGCGGCTCGATGGGGGATTGGCCGCTGCTCACCGATGCCGAGCGCATGCAGGGCGTCGAGCGCCTGGTCGAAGCCGGTATCCCGGTGATCGTCGGCACCGGCGCGGTCAACACCAAGGCGGCGGTGGCCCATGCTGCCCATGCCCAGAAGGTCGGCGCCGCCGGCCTGATGCTGATCCCGCGCGTGCTCTCGCGCGGCTCGTCAGCCGCGGCGCAGCATGCCCATTTCAAGGCCCTGCTCGCCGCCGCGCCGGACCTGCCGGCGGTGATCTACAACAGCCCTTACTACGGCTTTGCCACTCGCGCCGACCTGTTCTTCGCGCTGCGCGCCGAGCACAAGAACCTCGTCGGCTTCAAGGAGTTCGGCGGTGAGGCCGACCTCTCCTATGCCGCCGAACACATCACCTCGGCCGACCCGGACCTGACGCTGATGGTGGGCGTCGATACCGCCGTCTATCACGGCTTCATCCAGTGCGGCGCCGCCGGCGCCATCACCGGCATCGGCAACTGCCTGCCGCGCGAAGTGCTGCACCTGGTGGACCTGTGCGTCAAAGGCCAAGAGGGCGACCCGGTTGCCCGCCGCCGCGCCAGGGAACTCGAGGAAGCGCTGATCACCCTCTCGACCTGGGACGCCGGCCCGGACCTGGTGCTGTTCTTCAAGTACCTGCTCGTGCTCAACGGCGAGAAGGAATACGAGCTGCATTTCAACGAGACCGACGCCCTGAGCCCGGCGCAGCGGCGCTTTGCCGAACAGTCGCTCAAGCGTTTCCGCACCTGGTACGCCAGCTGGTCCAAGGCGGCGTAGGCCGCCCCCCAAGGCGCGGAACATCAGTCCGCGCCCCTCTCGCCTTCCGGGGTGGGAAGAGGCGACCCAGGCGTCGTGCCCCTTCAGAACCCGCGGAGCCAGCCGGGCGTCGGCCCGGCCCTACCGCTCCTGCAGCGCCAGATCGATGCGGCTCGTGGTGTCGCGCGCCATGTAGGTCTGGATCTGCCGCACGATCTGCGCGGCGTGCGTCGCCGCCAGCGCGTCGGCCCGGTCTGCGTCACGCGCCTCGATGGCGGCAACCATGTCGGCGTGCTCATCGACATACTGGCGCGGCAGATCGTCGTCGAACGAGTAGTAGAAGACCCGCATAACCCGCCGCCCCTCGTCGAGCAGCCGGGCGAACAGCTGGGTGAAATAGAGATTGCCCCCTGCCTCGGCCACCGCGACATGGAAATCGCGATTGATCCCGATCATCCCTAACGCATCGTGGCGGCGCACCGCATCGGCATAGGCCGCTTCGAAGGCTCGGATGCGGACCAGGTGCTCGGGGCGCCGATGCACCGCAGCCGCACGCGTGGTGACGCGGTACATCAGCGTCAGCGCCTCGAAATACACCGGCAGGTTGATGAAATCGATCGGCGCGACGATGGTGTTGCGGTTGGGCAGCGTGGTCAGCAGCCCCTCGGCCGCAAGCCGCACCATGGCCTCGCGGATCGGGGTGCGTGACAGGTCGAACTCTTCCGACAAGCGCATCTCATCGAGCGGGCTGCCCGGCGGCAGGCTGAGATCGAGGATCGACTGCCGCAGCTTCTCATAGACTTTCTGAACGCCGTGGCCGCGCTTGCGGACCGGCGTATCCGTCTCTTCAGCTGGCTGCAGCTTCTTCGCCATCCCAAACCTCGATTCCACCAAACGCATCGGGACAGGCTTCATAAATAAAGTATCGCAAGATTGCCAGACGAGGCACCGTCCTGATTACTTCGGCTGGCTCGTTACTCCCCTAATATGCAGCGGCAAGGCAGGCCGGGCCTTTGCAGTTCCTCCATCGAGCGGGTGTGACGTTGCATGCCCAGTGTTGCGGCCTCGCCAAATCATGCCGCCGGTATCTGCGCAGCATTGCCCCCATGCGCACAATCGAGCTGCCCACCTTGGGCGCGGGACGGCATGAGACCGTCGCCGCGCCCTGTCAGCACCTAGATCGCCGAGAACACCAACGTCGCGTTCACCCCGCCGAAGCCGAAGGCGTTCGACAGCGCGTGCCGCACGGTTTTTTCCTGCGCCACCTTGGGCACCAGGTTGAACCGCTCACCCACGTCCGGATCCTCGAGGTTGCGCGTCGGCGGCACGATGCCATTGCGGATCGCGAGGATCGAGAACAGCGCCTCGATGGCGCCCGCCGCGCCCATCAGGTGGCCGGTGGCCGACTTGGTCGAGGAGATCGCGAGGTCCTTGCCGCGATTGGCGAACACCGCGCCAATGCCGGCCAGTTCCGCAGCGTCGCCCACCTGCGTCGAGGTGGAGTGCGCGTTGATGTAGTCGATTTCGCCCGGCGACAACCCGGCCATCCGCAACGCGCCGCGCATCGCCGCCTGCGCCCCGGCACCGCCCGGCTCGCCGGCGGTCAGGTGGTAGGCATCGGCCGATGTCCCGTAACCGGAAAGTATCGCGAGCGGGGTGGCGCCGCGTGCCCTGGCATGGCTCAGCCGCTCGATCACCAGTACCGCCGCGCCCTCCGCGAGAACGAACCCATCGCGCTTCCTGTCGAACGGCCGCGATGCGCCCTCGGGGTCATCGTTGAATGCCGTCGCCAGCGCCCGTGCCGCGCCGAACCCGCCCACCGAGATCGGGTCGACCGAGCCCTCGGCCCCGCCGACCACTGCCACGTCTGCCTCGCCGGTGAGGATCAGCCGCATGCCGTCGCCGATCGCCTGGCCGGAAGCGGCGCATGCCGTCACGGGGGCGCCGATCGGCCCTTTGAAGCCATAGCGGATGGAGATCCAGCCGGCCGCGAGGTTGGCGAGAAAGCTCGGCACGGTGAACGGCGACAACCGCCGCGGACCCTTCTCGATGATCGTCTCCACCGCATGCGCCATGACCGGCGAACCGCCGACGCCGGTGCCGATCACCGTAGCGGTCCGCGCCTGCTCCTCCTCGGTCGCCGGCGCCCAGCCCGATTGCGTTATCGCCTCCTGCGCCGCCACCAGCCCATACTGGATGAACAGGTCCATCTTCTTGATGTCCTTGGGATCGATCGCCACCAGCGGATCGAAGCCCTGCGGATCCGTCTCAGTCGTCGGCACCAGTCCCGCCACCTTGGCGGCATAGTCGGTCACGTCGAACCGCGTATTTCTGACGATGCCGCTCCTGCCGGCGATGAGCCGCGGCCACACGGTTTCGACGCCGGTGCCCAGCGGGCTCACCACCCCCATGCCGGTAACGACGATCGGATCGGACTGAGTTGCCATCGGAAGTGTTCCTTATGTGTAGTTACACGGGTGCAGTTCGAGGGTATTGCCCGCCCATCCTGTTCAGATGGTGGCGAGCCGCTGCAGTTTCATCAGGGTATCTTCGAAGCCGTCGGCGCCGAGCTCGGCGCGGATTTCTGCCTGTGCCTTGCGCCACAGCGGCAACAACTCGTCGACCAGCGCCCTGCCCTTCGGGGTCAGCGAGCAGATCCGGCCATTGCCGTGCTCGGCCGGCCGCGAGGCGATCAGCCCCATCTTTTCCAGCCGATCGAGGTTGCGTGTCAGCGTCGTCCGCTCGAAGCCGCGCCGTTCCGCCAGCTCGCTGACGTTGCGCTCGCCCGAGGCGACGATCAGCCCGAGCACCGAGTACTGCGTCGAGGTAATACCGAACGGCCTGACATAAGCGTCGTAGCGCCGCGTGATCGCCCTCGCCGCCATCCGCGTATTGGAAACCATGCACCGGCTGAAATCATCCATGCGGCGATAGATAGTGTGTATATGCACGGTGTCAATCTGAGTTGTGCCATGGGCGAATGGAGAATACCCGTCGGGCGCTTCCGCTCGGCCGATTTCATGCTATTAGCCGCGGCATCAGATTTTCCGCGCCGCTGAGGAGCTTACGCATGGCCAAGATCAAAGTTGCCAACCCTGTCGTCGATCTCGACGGCGATGAGATGACCCGCATCATCTGGCAGGCGATCAAGGACAAGCTGATCCTTCCCTATCTCGATCTCGACATCGAGTACTACGACCTCTCGGTGCAGAACCGCGACGCCACCAACGACCAGGTGACGGTCGATGCCGCCAACGCCATCAAGAAGCACGGCGTCGGCATCAAGTGCGCCACCATCACCCCCGATGAGCAGCGTGTCGAAGAGTTCAAGCTCAAGAAGATGTGGAAGTCGCCCAACGGCACCATCCGCAATATCCTGGGCGGCGTGATCTTCCGCGAGCCGATCATCATGTCGAACGTGCCGCGCCTGGTGCCGGGCTGGACCCAGCCGATCATCGTCGGCCGTCACGCCTTTGGCGACCAGTACCGCGCCACCGATTTCAAGTTCCCCGGCAAGGGCAAGCTGACGATGAAGTTCGTCGGCGATGACGGCACGGTGCAGGAATACGACGTGTTCGACGCCCCGTCCGCCGGTGTCGCCATGGGCATGTACAACCTCGACGATTCCATCGCCGACTTCGCCCACGCCTCGTTCAACTACGCGATCAACCGCAAGGTGCCGTGCTACCTCTCCACCAAGAACACCATCCTCAAGGCCTATGACGGGCGCTTCAAGGATATCTTCCAGGAGATCTTCGACCGCGACTACAAGGCGAAGTTCGACGAACTGAAGATCTGGTACGAGCACCGCCTGATCGACGACATGGTGGCTTCGGCGCTGAAGTGGTCCGGCGGCTATGTCTGGGCCTGCAAGAACTATGACGGCGACGTGCAGTCCGACATCGTGGCCCAGGGCTTTGGCTCGCTCGGCCTGATGACTTCGGTGCTGATGACCCCCGATGGCAAGATCGTCGAGGCCGAGGCCGCCCACGGTACCGTCACCCGCCACTACCGCCAGCACCAGCAGGGCAAGGAGACCTCGACCAACTCCGTCGCCTCGATCTTTGCCTGGACCCGCGGCCTGCAGCACCGCGCCAAGCTCGACAACAATGCCGAGCTGGCAAAGTTCGCCGAGACGCTCGAGCAGGTCTGCATCGACACCGTCGAGGGCGGCCAGATGACCAAGGATCTGGCTCTGCTGGTCGGTCCGGACCAGAAGTGGCTGTCGACGCTGGGCTTCCTCGATGCCATCGACGCCAACCTCAAGAAGGCCATGGCTGCCTGATGCCAAACGCGGCCGCAGGCGGCGACGCAATCGCCGTCTGTACCGCGCTCGATGCGGGTTACCTGCCGCTCGTTCTGGTGGTCGCGACTTCGATCGCGGCCAGCGCCCTACCGAGCAGCCGCGTCGCCTTTCACGTCCTCTACGATGGCCCGGACACCTGGGCCGTCCGGCAGGTGCAACGCTGGCGGCACCCGCGGCTCGAGATCGTCCTGCATCGCCTGCCCAATCCCTACGGGCATATCGGCACGCTGGGCGGTTACCCGCCTTCGACGCTGTTCCGTTTCGCCGTGCCGCAGGTCCTCGCCGAGCTGGATCGTGTCATCTATCTCGATGTCGATCTGATCGTCGAAGCCGACCTGAACGAACTGTTCCACGCATCGCTCGACGGCAAGCCCATGGGAGCCGTCCGCGATATCCGTCTCATCGACCGGGCTCTCACCTCCGCCCCCGATCGACAGCGCCTGCGTGACGACACGCGTGACTACCTGCGCACCGCGCTGGGTTTCGACACCGACGACGCCATGCTGAACTACGTCCAGGCCGGCGTCGCCGTTCTCGACCTGCGCCAGCTGCGCGATCTCGACTATGCGTCCCGGATGCACGACACCGTGCGACGCCTCGGCCGTGCCCTGCGCTACGCCGACCAGTGCGCCACCAACGCGGCATTTCGCGGCGACATCGCCATTCTCGATCCGCGCTGGAACGTGTTCCCCGAGGCGCTGCCGGGCGGCGAATGGCCCGACGTCATTCCCCAGCTCCGCGCCGCCGTCGCTGCGCAGCGAAGCGGCCCGCGCATCATTCATTTCGCCTACCTCAAGCCATGGCGCCACCTTGGCCTGCCTGGCGGTGACCGCTGGTGGCGCCATGCGCGCCGCGCCGGCCTCGGCCCCTACTACCTTTGCCAGCTCATCGCCGCCCGCATCGGCATGCGGTGGAACAGGTTGCGTACGTTGCTCGGTCGCCTGCGCTGATGCCGCATTCGTGCGGGCGGGCTATAGTCGTCTCCGCCAACTAGGGAGCGAACGATGCCAGCCGGTACCAAAGACGATCCGTGGCTGCTCAAGACCCCACCGGGCAGCAGCGACATCACGCTTTACCGCGCTCCCGATGCCTCGCCGCCGGCCCTGGTCTGCATCGCCGCCGGCACCGAGCTCCGCTATCACCTCAGCGCCATCGCAGACCTGCACCAGATGCTGAAGCAGCATGGCGACTGGATGGAACTGGGCAATGCCGACGAGCAGAAGGACGCCAAGCCTGGCACGGTCGAGGCCTGGGCCCGCTCTCCCGCCAACCCGGTAGGTGGCTGGTACGGCATCAGGAAGGGCTTTCGCGGCCGCTTCGCCAACTACGTGACGCCGGTGCTCGAGGCGCTGGGCCTTGTGGAACTGGAGCATGGGCCGCGCAACAACCGGGTGCGCGCTCTCTAGCCGATCGCGCTCGCCCCAAGGATGCTTGAACCACCGGCGTCAAAGCTCCTAGAACTACAGTTCTTCAGGGGGGCTTCCGTATGCGTCTTCTCGCCTTTTCGATCGCGCTGCTGTCGATCGTCTTCGGTTTGCCGTTGAGCGCATCGGCCGCCACTATTTCGATCGTCTCGATGCAGTATTCCGCCGCGCATCCCGTGCCGCACCTGCACTACGAGGGGGAGACGCTGGACGGCGACGTGGCGACGTTGCAGGACATGTACGACACCTTCGTCAAATGCCGCCTCTCCTGCATCGGCCCCGATGGTGGGGCGACCGCCGTGCTGACGCTCAACGGTCCCGGCGGTAGCTACTACGAGGGGCTGGCGCTGGCCGATTTCCTCCGCGCCAACCACATCGCCACCGTTGTCGAACGTGGCAGCACCTGCTACTCGGCCTGCGCCTTCGCCTTTCTGGGCGGTTCCGCCTGGTCGAGCCAGGAGGGTGTCGGCACCTATGTCGACCGGATGGTCGAACCCGGCTCCGTCGTCGGCTTTCATGCCCCTTATGCCGACGAGGAAGCCTTCATCAACGCCCTCAACGAGCGCGGCGCCATGGCCATGCAGGGCCAGACCCGGGATTCGCTCGCCCGGATGGTCAAGGAACTGGTGAAGTGGAATGTCGATCCCGAGGTCATCTTCAAGATGGTCGGCATGGGACCGGACCAGACCTACAACCTGCTGACTGCCGAAGACCTGTACCTGGCGCGGGTGACGCTACCTCCAACGCCTTCCTCCGGCTGGATCACCGACCTGCCTTCGGCCATTCGCGAGGCCTGCTTCCGCCTGCTGGCCATCGATGAGCGGGCCGACCCTTACGACATGCAGTGGCGTTTCGAGTCCGACTACACGCCCTCGATCGGCAAGGCCGAGTTCGCCGGATCGATCTCCGGTTACAAGCTGGGCGACCGGCTGCTCGATATCGGCAGCTGTTCCGCAACCGACGCTTCGATGGCGACGGACGGCGACTATGAGATCGCCCTCTACTTCACTCCTGGCCTCGATGGACTCAATGCGGCGAGCACCAGTTTCTTCAACCGCCAGCATGGCTGGTCCAGCGCCGGCGTCGGGCGCGACCCGCTGAAGCGCATCTTCGCCAAGGGCCCGCTCAACAGTTTCTTCCTGCCACTCGATGCCGATATCGACAGCCTCGACCTGCCGGGCGAGGCCGATATCGACGCCAATCGCTTCAACACCGCGCTGCCGCCGCTGCTCCCCACCATGCCCACCGATCTCATCGTCGATGCGAGTACGCCCACCTCCCGCGTGTCGCACCTGGGCGATGTCTTCGTCTTCGAGCGCGTCGGCTCACGCCGGCTCTATGACAGCGCCCTCGCACAGGGCGCCCTGGGCCGCGCCTACACCAACGATGTCTCGAGCGAGACGGGGTTCGTGCGCGAAGGCGCCTTCGTCGACACCGCCGCGACCTTCAGCTGGTTCGGTATCCTCAATGGCGAGAGCAGCGTCGTGGTCGAGGCCATCGTGATCAAGCCGAACGGCGAAGCCCCCACCGACGAAGACCTCGCAACCCTTAGGCGTGTCCAGTGCGAGACCGATTTCCTGGGCTCGAAACTCAACTGCGGCTAGTACCCTTCGGCCATAGTTGGGCCACGAACCAAAACGAGCGTCAGCCGCATTTGAGGGGTATTGATGTTCAAGAAGATTCTGCTTGGCCTCGCGGTCATTGTCGCCGCGGTCTACGTCTGGAATGCGTCCTGGCGCGTGGCGCCGCCTGAGGGCACGGTCGAACTGATCGCCCATCGCGGCGTGCACCAGACCTTCGATCGCGCCGACCTCAGGAACGACACCTGCACCGCCGAGCGGATCGACCAGCCGACGCACGACTACCTGGAAAACACCATTCCCTCGATGCAGGCAGCCTTCGCGGCCGGCGCCGATATCGTCGAGCTCGACGTGCACCCGACCACCGACGGGCAGTTCGCCGTGCTGCATGACTGGACCGTCGATTGCCGCACCGAAGGCACCGGCGAGACGCGCGGCCACGACATGGCGTCGTTGAAGTTGCTCGACATCGGCTATGGCTACACGGGCGATGATGGGGCCACCTACCCGTTCCGCGGCAAGGGCGTCGGACTGATGCCTGAGCTGAAGGAGGTGTTCGCCGCCCTGCCCGCGCAACGTTTCCTCGTCAACTTCAAGAGCAACGAGGTGCGTGAGGGCGACATGCTGGCCGAGTTGCTTGCAGCACACCCGCAATGGCGGCCGGCCGTGTGGGGCGCCTATGGCGGCGATCCGCCGACCTATCGTGCCGCCGAGCTGATCGACGGCCTCAATGTCTGGTCGCGCAAGGGCCTGGTCGATTGCCTGCTGCAATATGAAGGGCTCGGCTGGACCGGCTTCGTCCCCGATGCCTGCCGCAACACCAAGGTGATGCTGCCGATCAATGTCGCGCCGTTCGTCTGGGGTTGGCCGAACCTGTTCCTCGAGCGGCTCAGACAGGCCGGTTCCGAGGTGATCCTGCTGGGGCCCTACAGCTCGGGCGATCCCGGCACTGCCGGCATCGACACGCCTGAGCTACTGGCGCAGGTGCCCGACAACTTTACCGGCTACATCTGGACCAACAAGATCGAGACCATCGGGCCGCTGGCCGACGCCCGTTTCAAGTAGAGACGAAATAATTAGCCCCTGTGGCATTCACGCCCATCGACGGCCACCGGCCGTCGTCGTATACGCAACTAACATACCAGTTGCCCCTC
>JAEUMC010000070.1 GCA_016793415.1 Devosia sp.
TTTTGCAGGATCTCGCGCCCCATGATGTATTTCTGCAGGTTGCCGCCCGACAGCGAGCCGGCCGTGGCGCTGGGCCCCAGCGCCTTGACGGCAAAAGCCGCGATCACTTCGCCGGTATAGGTCTTGGCGGCGCCGGCGCGGATCAGCCCGCCCGTGACCATGCCGAGCCGATCGCGCGCCGTCAGCACGGTGTTGTCGGCGAGGCTGAAATCGGCGATGGCGGCGTGGCCGTTCCGCTCCTCGGGCACCGCGCAGAGGCCCAGTGCCCGTCGCGCCGTCGGCGACAGCTCGCCCGCCGCCTTGCCGTCGATGACCACCGAGTGCGGAGCGGTGCCGAGTTCGCCGTCGAGCGTCAGCAGCAGCTCGAGCTGGCCGTTGCCGGCCACCCCGGCGATACCGAGAATCTCACCGGCCCGCACGGAAAAGCTGATGTCCTTGAGCGAGGTGCCGAAATGCGAGGTGGCGGCGTGGCTCAGCCCTTTGACCACCAGCTTTTCGGCCCCGAAGGTCCGGCCGGCAACCTTCTTCACATCCTTAAGCCCGGCGCCGATCATCTTTTCGGCCATCGAGCGCGAGGTTTCGACCTTGGGGTCGCAGGTATCGACGAGCTTGCCGCCGCGCAGGATCGTCGCCGTGTCGCACAGCGCCTTGATCTCATGCAGCTTGTGCGAGATGTAGAGGATCGAGCAGCCTTCGGCGGCGAGCTGGCGCAGCACCACGAACAGCTGCTCCACCTCCTGCGGGGTGAGCACCGAGGTCGGCTCGTCCATGATCAGGAGTTTTGGGTTCAGCAGCAGGGCGCGCACGATTTCGATGCGCTGCCGCTCGCCCACCGACAGGGTCGAGACCACCCGGTGCGGCTCGAGCTTCAGCCCATACTGGTCCATCACCTCGCGGATTTTTGCCTCGAGATCACGCGACGGGATCTTGCTATCCATCCCCAGCGCGATGTTCTCCAGCACGGTCAGCGCCTCGAACAGCGAGAAGTGCTGGAACACCATGCCGATGCCGAGCTTTCGCGCCGCCTTCGGGTTCGACACCACCACGGCCTGGCCGTCCCAGCGGATCTCGCCGGCATCGGGCTGCATGATGCCGTAGATCATCTTGACCAGGGTGGATTTGCCGGCGCCGTTTTCGCCGAGCAGCGCGTGGATTTCGCCTGGGCGCACCGAGAACGAGACGTTGTCGTTCGCCAGCACGCCGGGAAAGCGCTTGGTGATCCCGCTGAGCTGCAGGCGCGGCGCGATGCTACTCTCCAATGACGGCTCCCGACTTCTTGGTTGTGGCCGGCCGCGCCTTCAGATCTTCGACTTCCCGCGCGCCAATGTGGACCAGAATTTCGGCCGCCGCCAGCGCGGCAATGACTTCGGGGCGCTTGTCCCCAAGCCCATGCGGGAACGCCTTGCCGCCGATCGGCAGCACCAGCCGATCGAGCGTCGCCGCCGGATAACCCTCGCCCAGGTACCAGGAGCGAAACCGCGCCTTCTTCGTCTTCGAGCCGACCATGCCGATATAGGGGGCATCGGCCCGCTGCAGCGCTTCGGCGGCGATCAGGAAATCGAGCGCATGGTCATGCGTGAGGATGACGAAGCCACTGCCCTGCGGGGCCGAGCGCACCACCGCCTCAGGCATCGCCACGGCGTGGGTTTCGACATTGTCCGGCAGGTTCGTCAATTCGTCGGGCCGCGTATCGACCACATGCACCCTGAGCGGCAGCACCGCCAGCGCCCGCGCCAGGGCATGCCCGACATGGCCTGAGCCGAACAGATAGACATGCGGGCGCGCCGCCGCTTCGGCTTCGAGCTTGGCGACCAGCCGCCGCGCTTCGGCCGCACTGACCCGCTTCAGCGCCACATCCACCCGTCCGCCGCAGCACTGTCCGATCTCCGGCCCGAGCGGAATATCGAGGCTGTCGCCATGCTCGCCATCGCGCAGCACCTGCCGCGCCCGGTCGATCACCATATACTCGAGCGCCCCTCCGCCGATGGTGCCGGTCTGGGCGTCTGGCGAGATCAGCATGAACGTCCCGGCCTCGCGGGGCGATGAACCGCGCACGGCAGTGAGTTCGGCGACAATCGTCGCCGGGTTGGCGGTGAGGAATGTGCGAAGGGTGGTGACGGAGAGAGTCATCGTGTGGCTCCCCCCTCCCCAACCCTCCCCGCAAGGGGGAGGGTGCCGGCCGGTGAATGGGGTGAGATAGAGCCGCAAACTGGATACGGCACCTCCCCCTCGACGGGGGAGGTTGGGAGGGGGTGCGTGGCGAGCACCCGGCTCACGCCTTCACTCCAGCCCGCCGCATCCGCTCAACACCCATCAGCACTCGCTCGGGCGTTGCCGGCATGTCCAACTGCGGCGCCACCCTGTAATCGGCCACTGACGCCACGGCCATCGACAGCGCTTCGACCACCGAATAGCCGAGCACCAGTGGCGGTTCGCCCACCGCCTTCGACCGCCCGATCGCCGGCTCCTTGTTGATGCTCCATTCGGCGAGCCGCACGTTGAAGATGCGGGGCACGTCGGAGGCGAGCGGGATCTTGTAGGTC
>JAEUMC010000081.1 GCA_016793415.1 Devosia sp.
GAGCGAGATCGCTGTCGCGCTGTTCACCGAATTCCCGCTGATCGCGCCGCATCTCGGCCACACGCTGGTCGAGCTGTTCCTCGGCTTCGGCATCGGCGCGGTAGTGGGCCTGATCCTCGCCGCGGTGATCACCCAGTTCCCCTTCGTCGAAAAGATCATCACCCCCTATATCCTGCTGCTCGTCACCACGCCGATGCTGGCGCTGGTGCCGCTGCTGATCCTGCGCTTCGGCTTCGGCTACGAGCCGCGCATCATCGCGGTGGCGCTCGCCGCCGGGCCGATGGTGATGATCAACGCCGCGACCGGCTTCCGCCGCGTCGATCGCGGCAAGATCGCGCTGGCCCGCTCCTATGGCGCCTCGACGCTGCAGATCTTCTGGAAGGTGCGGGCGCCGATGGCGCTGCCGATGATCTTCGTCGGCCTGATGGTCGGCTCGATCTTCGGGCTCCTGACCGCGGTCGGCGCCGAGATGGTCGGCGGCGGCTTCGGGCTCGGCAACCGGCTCACCTCCTACTCATCCATGATCCAGATGCCGCAGTTCTTCGCGGTGGTCTTGATCCTCTCGATCCTCGGCATCCTGATCTACGTGCTCTTCTTCCTCCTCGGGAAGAAGTACGCGAGCTGGGAGGCCTGACGAACGGTCCGCTGTCGGAGGAATTGGCAGCGGAACATGGTGGGACGATCGGGGCCGAGGGAGGCCTCGACCGGCACATCGAATTTGGGAGTGAGGACGGCGGACGGAACAGCCGCCCCGCTCCAAGGGACTAAAGGGACGATCCATCAACAGGGGTATGATTGAATGACCAAGTTCTCCTCCGGCGGCATGAGCCGCCGCACCTTCCTGCAGGTGTCCGCCGCGGGCGTGGTGACCGCCTCGGCGCTCGGCGGTATCGGCCGCGCCAGCGCCGCGCCCTATCCGAAGTTCACCTGGATCTCGCCGCGCGGCACCCTCGAAGTGCTCGACGACTATCCGTACTGGATCGGCAAGAAGATGGGCTACTTCGACGGGCTCGAGGTCGCGACCGACATGCAGCCGGGCCCGTCCGACGGTACCGCCACGGTGAAGTTCGTCGATGTCGGGCAGGCCGACATGGGCTTCCCCTCGCCGGGCGTGTTCTCGTTCGCGCTCGAAAACGGCATGAAGCTGAAGTCGGCCTTCCACATGGGCGCGCTCGACACCTTCAGCCTCGCCTTCCGCAAGGGCACCGGCACCAATGACCTGAAGACGCTCGAGGGCAAGACCATCCTCCTCGGCTCGGCCGCCTGGCAGTCGATCGTCGATCCGATGCTGGCCGTACAGGGCGTCGACATTTCCAAGGTGAAGTATGTCGAAGCCGGCTGGCCGACCTGGGGCACGGCCTTGGCCGCCGGCCAGGGCGACGCGGCGCTGAGCTGGGAAGGGCTGCGGGCCGAGTGGATCGGCAATGGGCTCGAGTTCGAGTATTGGCTGGGCGTGCAGAAGTCGCCGCTGTTTGCCAATACCTTCGTGGTCCGCGCTGCCGACCTCGAGGATCCCGACAAGAAGGCCTTCCTCGACAAGTACCTCAAGGGTTGGGCGATGGGCCTCGAGTTCGCCTACCACAACCCGCGCGCCGCGGTTGAAGCGGTGTTCGAGCAGTTCCCCACTCTCGCCTCCAATATCGGGCCGGAGCTGGGCACCACCTCGATCCTGCAGCAGATCAACGTCTTCCGCGGCGACATGTCGAAGCGCAAGGGCTGGGGCGACCACGACATGGCCGCCTGGCAGACCTTCTTCGACAAGATCTATGAGCTCAAGCAGATCACCAAGGCGGTGAAGGCCGAGGACGTCTGCACCAACGACTGCATCGCGGCCGCCAACGATTTCGACCACGACAAGGTCAAGGCCGATGCTGACGCCTATGCCCTGAGCGATGCGTTCAAGGCGATCGACGTCGAAAACGTCAAGGCGCACCTGTTCGACCAGGCCGTGCCGGCTTGATCTGACTGGCCAGCGTGGGCGGTTTCACACCGCCCACGCCCACCCACCGGCGTCATTCCCGCGAAGGCGGGAACCTAGTGGGATGGAGCAGCACCTGTGGCGGCCGAGAGACCGCACTGGCTCCCCGCCTTCGCGGGGATGACGCCGGTAGTTATCGCAATTTTCACGGCCCTCGCGGCCGAACACGCATAAGCGGATTGGGGAGGGCCGGATGGCCAAGGTGGTAAAAGTTCTGGTCGTCGGGCTCGGCAATATGGGCGCCTCGCATGCGAGCGCCTATCATCGCAACCCAGGCTTCGAGATTGTCGGGCTGATGAGCCGCTCGATCAAATCCAAGCCCGTGCCGGAGGAGCTCGCCGGCTATCCGCTGTTCGAGGATTATGACGAGGCGCTGCGGGTGGCCAAACCCGATGCGGTGTCGATCAACTCCTGGCCCAACACCCACGCCGAATACGCCATCAAGGCGATCAATGCCGGCGCCCATGTGTTCATGGAAAAGCCGCTCGCCACCAACATCGCCGACGCCGAACAAGTGGTGAAGCTGGCCAAGGCCAAGAACCGCAAGCTGGTGCTCGGCTACATCCTGCGCGTCCACCCCAGCTGGGTGAAATTCACCGAACTGGCGCAGACCCTGGGCAAACCCCTGGTCATGCGGCTCAACCTCAACCAGCAGTCGGGCGGCCCGACCTATGACTGGCACAAGAACCTGATCGACTCGCTGATCCCGATCGTCGATTGC
>JAEUMC010000095.1 GCA_016793415.1 Devosia sp.
GCCGGTGACGCCGAGCGCACCAACGAGGAAGCGGGTGACGAATTCCTCCGCCTCGATGTGCGAGAACGGCAGGTCAAACGGCATCACCACGATGCCGTCGAGCCCGAGCGCTTCGGCGATCTCGGCCTTCTGGTCGGCATAGGTCAGGCGGAACATGAAGGGAGCCGGGGCGAATACGTCGCGCGGATGCGGCTCGAAGGTGAGCACCAGCGCCGGCACGCCAAGCGCGGCAGCGCGGGCCTTCAGCGCCCGGAACACGTGCTGATGACCGCGGTGGCAGCCGTCGAAATTGCCGATCGCGACCATGGCGCCGCGCAGCGACGCCGGAACCTGGTCGAGTCCAGCGAGCCTGATGAAGCCGCTCAAATTCGTACCCGCCTTGAGAGTGAAGGCGATATGGCAAGAAACCGAGTGGGTTGCAAGGCGGCTAAGGTTGGAGGCTGGTATGCGAGTTGGGTGATTGCCTCACCAGTTCGGCAGCTCCTTCCCCCGCTAAGCGGAGGAAGGAAAGGACTACCAGCTCAGCCTGGGCATGAAGCCGGCGACATTGGCGCCGCTCGGTTCGACCAGGCGCCGTATGGCCTCGGGATCGGGGTTGCCGAAGGCATCGAGCTCGGCGGCATGGATCGAGCCGGTGATGAACAGCAGGTCCAGCCCTGCCCCGGCCGCGCCGATGGCATCGGTGCGCACCGAGTCGCCGATGGCGAGGATGCGGGAGCGATCGACCGGACGGCCGGCAGCCTTCTCGGCGAGGCGCAGGGCTTCGGCGTAGATCGGTTTATAGGGCTTGCCGACCATGACGATCATGCCGCCGCGCGCCTCGTAGAGGTCGGCGAGGGCACCGCCGCAATAGAGAATCTGGTCGCCGTGCTCGACCACCCGGTCCGGATTGGCGGCGATCAGCGGCAGGTTGCGGCTGAGCCACAGAGTGATCCGGTCATTGTACATGTCCGGCGTATCGTGGTCGGTATCGAGGTCGGTGACGACGATCGCCTTGGCGTCCTCCGCCTGTCCCAGGGTGATGTCGAGCCCCTCGAACAGGCTGTCGTTGTCGTGCGGCGGGCCGACATAGTGGACGGTCTGGCCGCGGTAGCGCTCGAGCACGACACGTGTGGCGTCACCCGAGGTGACCACATCGTCATAGGCTTGGCGCGACACGCCGAGCCGGTCCATCATTTCAATGATCGGGCCATGCGGTCGCGGGGCGTTGCTGATGAGGACGACGCGGCCGCCATTGCGCCGATAGTTGACCAGAGCCTCCACGGCGGTCGGATGGGCCGCAATGCCATTATGCACGACCCCCCAGATGTCGCTCAAAACCACATCGTAGCGGGGGGCGATCCCGCTCAGTCCAGCCAGTGCCTGCATTCTCTATCCTGGTTACGCTTGCGCCTCGATGCGGCGCTCGGCATCGCGCGGGCGCTCGGCCGTGAGGTCCGGGCGGACCGGACCGGGCCGGCCGATATGGGGGCCCTGGACGAGGGTAATGGCATCCTCGAACAGGCTGAGCAACTGTTGCTCGTCGATAACCCCGGTGCCGCAGAGCTCGATATCGAAGCGTTTGGCATAGGGCGCGATATCGGCGGTGTGGAAATCGGTGAAGCTCTGCGGTTGCGACAGGAAGCGGGTCGCGTCGAACCGCACATCGCTGAAGCCGAGACCTTCGAGCTCGGCGAAGTCAAAGCGGAGCGAGGTTGCGTCGGTCAGGACAAACCCGGCGCCGGCCTTGCGGAACTCATAGAGCGCGCGCTTTTCAGTGGGGCCGAGCGGCTTCCATTCGGTCTGGCGAATGGCGAAGTTGAGCGAGGCGGTGATCGCCTGGTTGGCAACCAGCGTCGCCGTTACCTGCTCCAGCGCCTTCTTGTCGAGAATGGTGGCGCGGCTCAAAGGCAGGAACAGAGTTATGGGCTGGCCGGCCGTCTTGGCGCGGCGCGCGATGGTGACGGCTTCCTCGAGTCCCATCGCCTCGATCCGACGGATCAGGTCATCGCCGCCGCGCCGCGGCATGAAATCGGGCGCGTCGGCAAGCCCGCCCGCATCCTGCATCAGGCGCGGTACCAGATCGTAGCCGAGGGGCTTGCGCGCCGGCAGGCGGACCACCGGCTCGATATGAAAGACCAGCCGGTTGGCGTCGATCGCGGCGCGGAGCTCCGCCTCGGGGATCATCGGATCGAGGAAAATGTCGTCGTCGGGTTCGGCGGGTTCCGACGTCGCCTCGGCGAGGCGTGCGCCGCCGTCGGCGCGCCGCGCCTCCTCGAACTCGGCCAGCGCCTCAGCGAGCTGGCGGGTAACGGTGCCAAGCACCGAGATATCGGCCTCGATGCCGTCGAGCCGGCTGCCGACGTTGGTGTCAGCAATGGCGTTGACCCGCTGGCTCAGCACCTGCCCGGCCTTGGCATCGGTCGACAGGAGCCGCGCCAGGTCCTCGACGGCTCGCTCGAGCCGCGCTTCCGAGCGCTGGCGCAGCCGACGTTCCATCAGCATGACGGCGAGCGCGCCGAAGGCAATCGCGGTGACAAAGGCTTCGATGGGCGAAAAGGTCAGACCAAAATAGGCGGCGGCCGCAACGCCGAGCGTGGCCAACGCGATAAAGATGTAGACGAGGCCTTGCACGTAACGCTCGGGCTCCCAGGAGTGGCCAACGGGATTCGACGCATCCCGTCATAGCATCGGGCGGGCCCTGCCGAAAGGCGCGGGGACGCGGCAGCTGTGGCTAACCCGGGGCCCGGCGCGTTTGTGCAGGCGTCGGCTGGAACGGTTTATTTACCCAGTTCGTCAACACTCCATTCAGCACAGCCACGTGCGCAAGGACCTGTCGCCATGCCCGCTCCCGGCTTCGGCCTGGATAACGCCGCCCGTATCCTGCTCGTCGACCGCGACGAGACGTGCGCCCGAACCTTGATCGAGGTGCTCGATCGGGGGTTCATCGTCGCGCCGGAAATCGCGCTCGCCGGTGGCGGCCGCGAGGCCGCGGACCGGCTCAGAATGCTATCCTACGACCTGCTGCTGGCCGACCTCGACAGCCTGCGCGACCTCTCGGCGGAAGCCGAGGAGGCTGTGGCGCGACTGGTCCGGCTGGCACCGGGATCGCTGGTGGTGGTGCTGAGCGACGGCAACTCCGTTTCAGCGACGCTGGCGGCGTTGCAGGCCGGTGCACATGAACACGTGACGCGGCCGGTGGACGGTGCAGTGCTGTCGGCGCGACTAAGCGAGCTGGCACACCGGCATGGCCGGCCGATCGCCGGGGCGTTCCGCGGCCCGGCGGAACGCGAGCGAGTCGCCGGCCTGGTCGACGCATCGAGCCAGTTGCAGACGGTGCTGGACTTCGTGGCGCGCGACCTGCCGGGCAGCGCGGAGAACCTCGAAGGGGTAGCTCGCCGGATCGTCGCCATGTTCGACGGCGGCGAGACGGAGCGCCGCGCCGCTTCACCGGTCCGTCCGGCCGTACTGCCGATGTGGCAGCAGGAACAGCGGATCATCGAGGAAGCGATCGAAAGTTTTGCGGGCAACATCGCGCTGGCGGCGCAGGCGCTGGAGCTCAGCCCCTCGACGATCTATCGCAAGCGGCAGGCGTGGGCGGAGCTGGAAGGCAAGAAGGGCGCGGCGTAACGGTTCAAATCCGGCGGCCAATGGACTATGTTTTGGTTCATGCTCCGGACGCAGACATGACCGACGCAGATTGGGCAGAGATTGAAGCGGACACCTCCGCTCTGCTTGAACGTCTTGAAGAGAAAAGAGCCAAGGCCCGTGCACTGCTGGCCGAGAAGGGGCTAACCGTTCAAGACGCGACCGACGTCCTGCTCTTGCAGATTGCCGACAGTGGTGTCGTTCCCGACATCCTCCT
>JAEUMC010000110.1 GCA_016793415.1 Devosia sp.
ATTCCAGAGTCTTTGCAGCCGATTGCTCGAGTGTGTTGACGTTGGTTCTGAACTTCAGGTCGGTGATCGAGGCCGGGACCTGCTGGGCGCCGAGCTTCAACAGGTAGGAGCGGCCGGGAATGGCCTGCTCGTCGCTCATCCAGACCAGGCGCGCCTGGAACTGGTTGGAATAATCGGGCGTCTCCCCAGGGTGTACCAGCACATCGCCACGCGAGATGTCGACTTCGCGATCGAGCACCAGCGTCACCGCCTCGCCGGCGATGGCTCGCGGCTGGTCGCCATCCATGGTGACGATGCGGCTGATCCTCGCGGGCTTGCGCGAGGCGGCAACCAGGATGTCGTCGCCGACCTTGACCTCACCCGAAGCGAGCGTGCCGGAGAAGCCGCGGAAATCGAGATTTGGACGGTTCACCCACTGCACCGGAAAACGGAGCGGCTTGGCGGCGCGGTCGGTGGCGACCTCGATACTCTCCAGATACGGCACCAGTTGCGGGCCGCCGTACCAGGGCGTCTGCGGGCTCGGGGCGAGGATATTGTCGCCCTTCAGCGCTGAGAGCGGGATCGCCGCCAGCGTCTCGAAGCCGAGATCCCTGGCGAACTCGCGATACTCCGCCTCGATGGCGTTGAACACGTCGGCGTCGTAACCGACGAGATCGATCTTGTTGACGGCCAGCACCACGTGCTTCACGCCGATCAGGCTCAGAATGAAGCTATGGCGGCGGGTCTGGGTCAGTACGCCCTTGCGGGCATCGATCAGGACGATGCCGAGATCGGCGTTCGAAGCGCCGGTCGCCATGTTGCGGGTGTACTGCTCGTGGCCCGGGGTGTCGGCGACGATGAACTTGCGCTTGTCGGTCGAGAAGAACCGATAGGCCACGTCGATGGTGATGCCCTGCTCGCGCTCGGCGGTGAGACCATCGACCAGCAGCGAGAAGTCGATGCCCTCGTCGCCGGTGGTGCGGTTGCGGCTTTCCTTGCGCAGCGACGCGAGCTGGTCGTCGAGGATCAGCTGGCTGTCGTAGAGCAGCCGGCCGATCAACGTCGATTTGCCGTCGTCGACCGAGCCGCAGGTCAGAAAGCGCAGCAGGCTCTTGTCGGTCTGCTCGGCGAGCCAGAGTTCGAGGGCGGTTTCGGCTGAAGGGGCGGTCATGGGTACGCTGGCCATCAGAAGTACCCTTCCTGCTTCTTCTTCTCCATCGATCCGACGCTGTCGGAGTCGATGAGGCGGCCTTCGCGCTCCGAGGTGCGGGAAGCCTGCATTTCCATGATGATCGACGGCAGGTCGGCAGCGTCGGAACGGATGCCGCCGCTCAGCGGATAGCAGCCGAGGGTGCGGAAGCGGATCATCTCCTCGCGCGCCGTCTCGCCTGGGTTGAAGCGGAAGCGATCGTCATCGACCATGATGAGAGTGCCGGAACGCTCCACCACCGGGCGGCGGCGAGCGAAGTAGAGATCCGGGATCTCGATGCCCTCGGCGTAGATGTAGGTCCACACATCAAGCTCGGTCCAGTTCGAGATCGGGAACACCCGCATACTCTCCCCGGGCGCCAGCCGCGTATTGAAGATGCGCCACAGTTCGGGCCGCTGGTTCTTCGGATCCCAGGCATGCTGGGCGTTGCGGTGGGAGAAGATGCGCTCCTTGGCGCGGGACTTCTCCTCGTCGCGGCGCGCGCCGCCGATGGCGGCGTCATACTGGCCGGCGTTGAGGGCCTGGCGTAGCGCCTGGGTCTTCATGATGTCGGTGTGCACGGCCGAGCCGTGGTCGAACGGGTTGATGCCGGCCGCCAGTCCATCGGGATTGGTGTGCACGATCAGGTCGAGATCGTGCTGGCGCGCCATGCGGTCGCGGAACTCGATCATCTCGCGGAACTTCCACCTGGTGTCGATGTGGAGCACCGGGAAAGGAATGCGGCTGGGAAAGAAGGCCTTGCGCGCCAGGTGCAGCAGGACCGACGAGTCCTTGCCGATGGAGTACATCATCACCGGCCGCTCGAAGCTTGCCGCCACTTCGCGGAAGATTTCGATACTCTCGGACTCGAGGGACTTCAGGTGGCTGAGGCCACGCGGGCCGACGGAACTCATTGTCACTGGAGAACCACGTTGGGCGCTGGGGAACCATGTTGCAACGGCAGTGAAATACGCGCTCAAAACAAGGGCGGCAAGCGCCACTAGACTACCAAAAAACTCAACTATTCCGCCTGTTTGCGCGTATCCTGCGTTGTAAAGGTGGAGCTTGTCGCATGACCGTCATGACAAGAACGCCTCTGTCGGGGATACCGAGCAAAGGAAAATCTATTCCATGGCCCGCATGGCACTGGTCTGGCTCAGAAACGATCTGCGGATCACCGATAACCCGGCGCTGACCGCGGCGTTGAAGCATGGCCGGGCGCGTGCCATCCATGTCGAGGAAACCGAGGGCAAGTTGCGGCGGCGCGGTGGCGCGAG
>JAEUMC010000215.1 GCA_016793415.1 Devosia sp.
GATCAACGCGCAGCCGCTGCAGTGCAGCAACTCGGCGACGGCGTTCTGCGGCAATGGCGGCTGCCAGGTGCTGATCGCGGTGTCGTCGGAGAAGTTCGCCGAGCCGATCGAGGCGCTCGGCGGCATGCCGACGCTGGTGCAGGCCGAGACGGGAACCACGGCGCGGCTATGGGTCGACAGCAGCAACTGCCCCAAGGCGACCGCGGCAGAGGCGTGCTGGGCAACCTATGCGTGGGTTGGCGGCAAGCACACGGTGACCTATGCGGCGGAGCCGGCGCCGACGATGTGATCTCGATCTCTCGGCGAGTGCCTTCTCCCACAAGGGGAGAAGGCCTGACTGAGAGCTGGGGGACCGTCCCTCAGCGCGTATTGTGCAGCATGCCCTGGAAGGCGCGGTAGCTGGCTTTCGGGGTGCGGACCTGGGTGTCGTAGTCGACATGCACGATGCCGAAGCGCGAGGTGTAGCCCTGCGCCCACTCGTAGTTGTCGAGCAGCGACCAGGCGAAGAAGCCCCTGACGTCGGCCCCCTGCCCCTGCGCCTTGGCGACGGCACGCAGGTGGTCGTCATAGAACTTCACCCGGCGCTCGTCGTTGGTCTCGCTCATGCCGGTTTCGGTGACATAGAGCGGCAGCTTGGTGTAGTCGCGGTTGACGCGCACCAGCAGGTCCTCGAGCCCCTTGGGATAGATTTCCCAACCGAGATCACTGGTTTCGAGATCGCCGGAGCGGCGCTCGGCGCCGAACAGCCCGCTGGGGCCGGCGGCATAAAGGCCGCGGGTGTAGTAGTTGATGCCCAGCCAATCGAGCGGACGGGAAACCACTTCCATGTCCTTCTCGAACCCCTCGGGCAGGTAGGGCGCGAGGCGGCTGGTCAGTTCCTCGGGGTAACGGCCCTTGAACACGCCGTCGAGATACCAGCGGTTGAACAGCGCATCGCCCAGGTTCTGCGCCTCGAGGTCGTCAGGCTTGTCGGATGCAGCTTCGGCCTTCTCGAGGTTCAAGACGATACCGAGATTCTTGACGCTCTCGGCGCGCAGCGCATCGATGGCAGTGCCGTGGGCGAACAGCACATGGTGCATGGCGCGCGAGGCGGCGCGCAGGTCGCGATAGCCCGGCGCGTGGATGCCGAGAAAATGGCTGAGGAAGGCGACGCACCACGGCTCGTTGATGGTGGCGGTCGCATGCAGGCGATCGCCGAAATGGCGGCCGACGAGGCCTGCGTACTCGGCGAACCAGTTGGCGATGTCGCGGTTCATCCAGCCCCCCTTGTCCTGCAAGGTGCTGGGCAGATCCCAGTGATAGAGCGTCGCATAGGGTTTGATGCCCCGTTCCAGCATGCCGTCGATCAGGCGATCGTAGAAGTCGAGGCCCTTCGGGTTCACCTGGCCGGTGCCCTCAGGGAGCAGCCGCGGCCAGGCGAGAGAGAAACGATAGGCGTCGAAGCCGCCATCGCGGATCAGGTCGAGATCGCCGGGCCAGCGGTTGTAGTGGTCGCAGGCGATGGCGCCGGTATCGAGGTTCTTCACATTGCCCGGGGTGGACGAGAAGGTGTCCCAGATCGAGGTGCCGCGGCCATCGGTCTGGCCGCCTTCGATCTGGTAGGCAGCTGTGGCGGCGCCGAAGGTGAAGTTCGGGCCAAGGTCGTCACGCGAAATCGAAAACACTGGATCACTCCTCAACAGGGCGGCGCTTCAGCGCTCGTTGTGGTCGGGCGGCGGGGCCGATTCTCGACATCGGCCGCTCGATGTAATCGATTGCATAACAGTGCGAAGGAGGGATGTCACCGGTTGAGGGGCCGGTGGCTGTGGCCCCCCCACCCC
>JAEUMC010000138.1 GCA_016793415.1 Devosia sp.
GCCGCTTCACCCCTCATCCGGCGCTTCGCGCCACCTTCTCCCCTGAGGGGAGAAGCGAAGGAACCGCTTCCGCCTGGGCCCACTGCCACGCAAACCCATCCCTTCCCAGCACGTGCGACTCCGGCTAGCTTCCATCGGCAATAAACGATGGAGACCGCCATGTCGGTGCGCGTGAACGATGCCAATTTCGAAGCCGAGGTGCTCGGCGCGAAGCAACCGGTGCTGGTCGATTTCTGGGCCGAATGGTGCCCGCCGTGCAAGGCGATGGATCCGATCCTCGATGACCTGTCGACCGAGCTCGCCGCCAAGGTGAAGATCGTCAAGCTCGACGTCGACGCCAATCCTTCGACGGTGGTGAAGTACAATGTGCGCGCCATGCCGACGCTGATTGTCTTCAAGGATGGCGAGCCGGTGGATTTCAAGGTCGGCGCCGGCCAGTCGCGCGTGCAGCTGATCAAGTGGCTCGATCAGTTCGCCGCCTGATTTGAGGCGGGACTTTCCGGTGCGATCGGGCATAGTTGCCGCCCCGCACCGGAGGACTGCATGCGTTTCGACCACCTCGCCAAAGCCCCGTTCAACCTCGATGCCCAAGCGCTTGCCTGGGTGCAGCAGCGCTTCGCCGCGCTGACCCGCGACGACAAGCTGCGCCAGCTGTTCACGCTGCTGTCGCGCGGCATGGATGCGGCCGAGATCGCGCGCATCCGGGCGTTCCGGCCGGGCGGCATCACCCGGCATGCCGGGGCGGATGTGGCGGCCGAACGGGCCTTGTTCGCCGATCTCAATGCGGCGGCGCCGGTGCCGCTGCTGATCTCGGCCGACCTCGAAGGCAGCCGGATGTCCCTCGCCGCCGGGGCCGAGATGCCCAACCCGCTGGCGCTGGCGGCGATCGACGATGTCGAGGTCACCGCCGAGGTCAGCCGGATCATGGCCGAGGAAGCCCGGGCCATCGGCATCAACTGGAGCTTTACCCCGGTCCTCGACATCAACGCTGCGTTCCGCAGCGCCATCGTTGCCACCCGCGGCTTCGGTTCCGATGTCGCGACCGTCGAAAGGCACGCCATCACCCAGATGCGGGTGTTCCAGCAGCACGGCGTCGCCTCGGCGATCAAGCACTGGCCGGGCGAGGGTTTTGACGATCGCGACCAGCATCTCGTCACCACCATCAATCCGCTGTCGCTGGAGGCGTGGGAACGGAGTTTCGGCCGACTCTATCGCGGCGCCATCGCGGCCGGGGCGCTCTCGGTGATGTCGGCCCATATCGCGCTGCCGGCCTTCGTGCGTGAACTCGATCCCGAGGCCGGGCTCGAAGCGTTCCGGCCGGCTTCGGTCAGCCGGCTGCTGAACGAGGAACTGCTGCGCAACCGCCTCGGCTTCAACGGGCTGATCGTCTCCGATGCCACCCCGATGGCCGGGCTCGGCGCCTGGGGCAAGCGCAGCCAGACCCTGCCGGAACTGGTGAGCGCCGGCTGCGACGTGATCCTGTTCTCGGACGACTACGAACAGGACCTCCGCTATCTCGAAGCGGCGCTCAGCGATGGCCGCCTGAGCTGGGAACGGATCGACGAGGCAGTGATCCGCCAGCTCGGCCTGAAGGCCGCGGTGGGCCTGCATAAGCCGGCAGCAGCCGGTGCGATCGGGGGGAATGAAAACCGCGCCTATGCCGAGGCCGTAGCGCGGCGGGCCCCGACCCTGGTCAAGGACACCCAGAACCTGCTGCCGCTCGATCCCACGAGGCACAAGCGGGTGCTGGTGATCTCGGGTGGCATCGTCTTCCCGTTCCTGCCGCACCCCTTGCCGTTCGCGTTACCCCAGATGTTGCGCGCGCGCGGTTTCGAGGTGACGGTGCATGACGCCACCACCGAGGTGAACCCCGAGAAATTCGACCTGGTGCTCTATCTGTTCGGCGACGAGACGCTGTTGACCCGCGGCCGCATCTTCCTCGACTGGCTGGGGCTCACCGGCCATTTCGGCAAGGCGATGCAGCGCCACTGGCACGACACCCCCACCGCGATGATTTCGTTCGGCTACCCCTCGATGCTCTACGACGCGCCGCGGGTGCCGACCTATATCAACGCCTCCAGGACCACCGAGACGATGCAGCGTGCGGTGGTCGAGGCGCTGCTCGGCGACGTGCCCTGGAACACGAAGTCACCGGTCGACCCGTTCTGCGGGTTGGAGGATGCGCGGTATTGAGGGGCGCGCTCAGCGCCCGTGAGGGCGCGCGCCGATAGAGACGGCCCCCTCCCATC
>JAEUMC010000177.1 GCA_016793415.1 Devosia sp.
CATGGACGACCGCCGGCACCATCGGGGTGGGACTGGTGGGCCTTTCGCTGCTCGCCGGTGTCTCGCCCGCCATCACGGCCGGGGCGGTGATCTCCGGCGCCTATGTCGGCGAGAAGCTCTCGCCGTTGTCGGAGACGGCGATCCTTGCCGCGCAACTGACCGGCACCACCATCTACGAGCACCTGAGGGCGCAGGTCTGGACCTCGGTGCCGGCACTGCTCGTCGCGGCGATCGGCTTCGCCATGCTCGGTTGGGCCGACAATTCGAGCGGCGCCAGCGACAGCGTGATTGCCTCGGAACTCTCGGCGCTGTCGAAGCTGTTCAACATCAGCCCGCTGACGCTGCTGCCGCTGCTGCTGCTGATCGTCCTGTCGATCGCCAAGGTACCGCCGTCGCTCGCCATTATCGGGTCGGCGCTGTCGGCGGCCTTGCCGGCGCCATTCCTGCAGGCCGAGGCGGTGCTGCGCTTCGTCAACCAGCCGGACCTGGCAGAGCCGCTGGCCTTCGTGAAGGCCGGCTGGCAGGCGATGGGCACCGGGTTCGTGGCGAACTCGGGCATCGAAGTGGTCGACAGCCTCTTATCGCGCGGCGGCATGGCGAGCATGCTGCTGACCATCTGGCTGATCCTGGGCGCTCTGGTCTACGGCACGCTGCTCGACGAGTTCGGCTTGCTGCTGAAGCTGGTGACGCCGGTGCTGATGCGGGCCCGCAGCACCGGCTCGCTGATCGCTACCGTGGTCGGTACGGCGTTCGGGCTCAATATCGTCGCCGGCGACCAGTATGTGGCGGTGGTGCTGCCGGCCCGCATCTTCCGCGCCGAGTTCAACAAGCGCGGACTTGCCGCCACGAACCTGTCACGGGCAGTGGCGGATGGCGGCAGCGTCACCTCGCCGCTGATCCCGTGGAATTCGTGCGGCGCCTACATGGCGGCGGTGCTGGGGGTGCCGACGCTGATCTACCTGCCGTTCTGCCTGTTCAACATCGCCAGCCCCCTCATCACCATGCTGCTCGGTTTCAGCGGCTTCCGGATCGAGCGAGTAGAGCCGCGCAGCGGCTCGTGACACCTGCGTCGGCGGGACATCCCAGCGATATCGAGCACGAGGTCCATGGGCCGTTCCGCCCGCCCCCTTGACTCCCAATCCTGTCTCCACCTATGACATCGGTGTCATGACATCGGTGTCAGTCTGATGGATGATGCAGGGGGAGGAACGCATGGCGACGATTTACGACGTGGCGAAGGCCGCCAAGGTATCGCCCAAGACGGTCAGCCGGGTGCTGAATGGGGATGCGCCGGTCGGCAAGAAGACGCGCGACGCGGTCAATGCCGCCATCACCGCGCTGGGCTATGTTCCCTCCAATGCCGCCCGCATGATGCGGTCCAACAAATCCGGACTGGTCGGGCTGATCACCGGCGCCATCTCCGACACCATCGAACCGGCCCAGCCGGCGGGCCTGCCCGAGCTGCTGCTGGTGCGTGGCATCCAGCAGACCATCGGGCTCACCGGCAAGACGCTGATGATCGCGGACTCGGGCAACAGGTCGGAACGTGTTCCGGACCTGATCAAGACCTTCCTCGAGCACCGGGTCGAGGGCCTGATCTACGTGGCGCCTTACCACCAGAATGTCCGGTTGCCGCCGGTGCCCGACGACACGCCGATCGTCTTGACCAACTGCTTTGATGAGATCGGCACGCCGGCCGTCATTCCCGACGATCGGCGCGGCCAGCACGACCTGGTGGCGCGTCTCATCGCTGCCGGACACCAGCGCATCGCCTATCTGACGTTGCGCGAGGATATCGTCGCCACGGGCCTGCGCCGCAACGGCTATCGCGAGGCGCTCGGCGAGGCCGGCATCGCCTACGATCCGGCCCTGGTGCAATGCGGCGAGATCGGCAGCCCGGAAACCGAGACCCAGGTGCTGTGGACGGCGATCGACCGGATGCTGAACCTGAGCCAGCCGCCAACGGTGTTCTGTTGCGGTAACGACCGCCAGGCGCTGAAGGTCTACGGCATCCTGCGCTCGCGCGGGCTCGCTGTCCCAGACGACATCTCGGTCGCCGGCTACGACAATTACCGCGTCATCGCCGAGACGCTCTATCCGCCGCTGACCACGGTGGAGCTGCCCTATACCGCGATGGGCGTCAGGGCAGCGCAGCGACTCCTCGAGCTGTTTTCCGGCGAAGGCCGGAACGACGCCGGCACCGACGTGGTCGGCGGGCCGGTTTACTGGCGCCAATCGGTCACCGAGCGGCGCCCACCCAACGTCTCACAGCTAAAACTCGTCAGGGAGGACTAATGACAGTGAGCAAACTTGCATTCGTTACGGGCGTTCTGTTCAGCACGGCGCTTTCGTCGGGCGCCGCCTTCGCCCAGACCACGCTTTCGATGTGGTACCACGGCGCCGGCAGCGAGCAGGAAGTATCGATCCTCAACCAGATCACCGCCGACTTCAACGCCAGCCAGTCGGACTGGAAGGTCGAACTGCAGGCGTTCCCGCAGGCCGCTTACAATGACAGCATCGTGGCGGGCGCGCTGGCCGGCAACCTGCCCGACATCGTCGACGTCGATGGTCCGGTGATGCCGAACTGGGCCTGGGCCGGCTATCTGCAGCCGCTCAAGATCGACGAGAGCAAGATCGCCAGCTTCCTGCCCGGCACCAAGGGCGTCTGGAACGGTCAGCTCTATTCGATCGGCCTGTGGGACGCGGCGATTTCGCTGGTCACCCGCAAGTCGATCCTCGATGAGCTCGGGCTGCGCCAGCCGACCCTCGATCAGCCCTGGACCAAGGATGAGTTCATGGATGCCCTGGCGAAGGCCAAGGCTTCGGGCAAGTTCGAGTATGCGCTGGACCTGGGCACTGCCTGGACCGGCGAGTGGTACCCCTATGCGTTCTCGCCGTTCCTGCAGAGTTTTGGCGGCGACATCATCGACCGCTCGACCTACAAGACCGCCGAGGGCGTGCTGAACGGCGACAAGGCCGTGGAATTCGGCACCTGGTGGCAGGGCTTGTTCACCGACGGCTATGCCGAGGCGACGCAGGATCCGGCGGCCCGCGATGCCGGTTTCAACTCGGGCAAATACGCCTTCTCGTGGAACGGCAACTGGGCGGCCCTCGGGACGCTTGCCGCCTATGACGACGTGCTGTTCCTGCCCGCTCCCGATTTCGGCAACGGTCCCAAGATCGGCGCGGCCTCCTGGCAGTTCGGCGTTTCAGCCAAGTCGGCGCACCCCGATGGGGCGTCCAAGTTCATCGAGTTCGCGCTGCAGGACAAGTATCTCGCCGCCTACTCCAACGGCATCGGCCTGATCCCCGCCACCGCGACCGCTGCGGCAATGACCGAGAACTACAAGGAAGGCGGCAAGCTCGCGGTGTTCTACGAGCTGTCCGAGAAGCAGGCGCTGGTGCGCCCGGTAACCCCGGGCTACGTCGTCGCCGCCAAGGTGTTCGAGAAGGCGCTGGCCGATATCGCCAAGGGCGCCGTCGTGGCCGACACGCTCGATGCGGCGGTCGATGAGATCGACGCCGATATCGAGAAAAACGGCAACTACGGCTTCTAGGGCTTAACTCCCTCTGGCCCTGGGAGGGGATCCCGGCCTCGGTCGGGGTCCCCGCGCAGGGGCCTTCGCGAGATCCATATGGCTTCCAAGTTCACGCGCTCAAATCGGGTCGGCTGGCTGATGGCCGGGCCGGCGGCCTTCCTCATCGCCATGTTCGTGGTGCTGCCGTTCATCTTCGCTATTGTGCTGAGCTTCACCAACCAGCGGCTGATCTCGCCCAACCCGACCGAGTTCGTCGGCCTCGCCAACTATGAACAACTGCTCGGTATCGGCGTGCTGACGCTGGAGCCCGAGCGCGACGCGGCAGGTGCCGTGCTGCGCGATGCCGCCGGGGCGCCAAAGTACCCGACG
>JAEUMC010000219.1 GCA_016793415.1 Devosia sp.
TTCGCGCAGGCCCGAAACGAAGATCTCACGCAGCATGATCGCGATGGCGGGGATCAGGTCCCAGCCGTTGAGATCGCGGGTCCAGGCGAAGGTGATGAGCAGCGCCCCGACCAGGAGCTTGTCGGCGATCGGGTCGAGCATCTTGCCGAGCGCCGAGTTGAGGTTCATCCGGCGGGCGAGGAAACCGTCGAGCCAGTCGGTGACGGCGGCGGCGATGTAGAGCAGCAGCGCGATCCAGCGCAGCCACTCCCAGCCGGAAACGAGGAACAGGCAGATCACCGGAATCGCCAGGATGCGGCCGATGGTCAGCTGGTTGGGAAGCGTCATCAATTGCGGCGGGATTTGCATGCCGCGAGAAGACGCTATCGCCGTGGCGCGGTCAAGGCAGGGCGGGGGGGGAGGGTTGAGGGAGGGTTGAGGGGGCCGCTGCGCAACCTAGAAGCCGGTGGCTGTGGACCCCCACCCTTGATCCCTCCCCGCAAGGGGGAGGGAGACGCAGACTGAGATGCTGGTGTGAGGGTCTCCCTCCCCCTTGCGGGGAGGGGACAGGGGTGGGGGGCAGGATGCGCCGGTGTTTCGTCAGGCCACCAACTGCCCGGTGACCCGCCGCCGTTCTTCCACCGCTTCGGCCAGCTTTTCCAGCACCTCCACCGTCGAGTCCCAGTCGATGCAGCCGTCGGTGATCGACTGGCCGTAGACCAGCTCTTTGCCCGGCACCAGGTCCTGGCGGCCGGCGACGAGGTTGGATTCGGCCATGATGCCGATGATGCGTTGGTCGCCGGCGGCGATCTGGGCGCCGACTTCGGCCAGCACCATCGGCTGGTTCTCGGGTTTCTTGGAGGAGTTGGCGTGGCTGGCGTCGATCATCACCGCCGGGCGGATGCCGGACTTTTCGGCTTCCTTGCAGGCGGCATCGACGCTTTGCGCGTCGTAGTTGGTCGCCTTGCTGCCACCGCGCAGGATGATGTGGCAGTCGTCATTGCCCGTGGTCGCCGCGATGGCCGAGTGGCCCGATTTGGTCACTGCCAGGAAATGGTGCGGCTGGCTCGCCGATTTCACAGCGTCCAGTGCGATGCGGACATTGCCGTCGGTGCCGTTCTTGAAGCCGACCGGGCAGCTCAGCCCCGAGGCGAGCTCGCGATGCACCTGGCTCTCGGTGGTGCGCGCGCCGATAGCACCCCAGGAGACCAGATCTGCAAAATATTGCGGAGTGGTCATGTCGAGGAATTCGGAGCCGGCGGGCAGGCCGAGGTTGTTGATCTCGAGCAGCAGCGAGCGGGCGAGCCGCAAGCCATTGTCGATGTCGAAGCTGCCGTCGAGATTGGGGTCGTTGATCAAGCCCTTCCAGCCGACGGTGGTGCGGGGCTTCTCGAAATAGACGCGCATGACGATCTCGAGGCTGCCGGCAAGGCGCTCACGGACCGGGGCGAGGCGGCGGGCATATTCCAGCGCGGCCTTCGGATCATGGATGGAGCAGGGGCCGACCACGACGGCGAGGCGATCGTCATTGCCGTGCAGGATATTGTGCAGCGCGTGGCGTGAGCTGATCACGGTGCGGGTCGCCGCGTCGGTGCGCGGGAACTCGCGGATCACCTCTTCGGGGGTTCGGAGTTCGCGGATCTGTTTGATGCGCAGGTCGTCAGTGGATTTCAGCATTTCGTCGGCTCCTCGGGGGTCTGGGCACCGGCGACAAAAAAGCCGCCAGGTGGTCTGGCGGCTTTTTGGGTATTTTCGGTTTGGTGTTTTACGTCAAACGCGCCCCTTCGGCTGCCAGCGGCTTCCGGTGGTAAAATACCAATACGAATAGGCGGCGCGAAGGTTCATGGGCGGGTTTGTAGCCGAGCTTTACTGACTTGTCACGCGGCTCAGTTCATCCGTTCGTCGAATACTGCTAGTCCGCGCCGTCCTTGGCCGCTGCGGTCTTGATGGCGGCGAAGACGCGTAGCGCCGCTTCGAAATCGGACGGGTCAAGCGCGCCGAGCACCTGGCGGCGGAGCGCCATCACATCCTCGTTGACCTCGGCCACCACCTCGCGGCCGCGCTCGGTGAGCGACACGGCGTTGGCGCGGCGGTCGGTCGGGTCGGGTTCGCGGGTGACGAGGCCCGAGGCCTGCAACTCATCGATCAGCCGCACCAGCGAGGCGCCTTCGATGCCGATGGCATCGGCCAGGGCGTTCTGCCGCACATTCTCGCCCAGCCGGTCGATCCAGATCAGCGGCGCCGAGGCCGCCTCGGATACGCCATGCTTGGCGGCGACGGCCCGCGCCATCTTGCGCCACAGCCGCCCGGTGAGAAGCAGATCCCTGGTGAGATCGCGCATCAGGTGTGCAGGATCGCTTGTTGCCATTAGTTAGTATCCTAATTATACGAAGCCAAATTGTATAGCTCCGATGTCGGCATGCGCCACCGGGGCAGGGCCTCGAGGACGCAACGAATGAGTTCGCAACCGAACAACCACAAATGGATGGTGCTGAGCAACACCACGCTGGGGATGCTGGCAGCAACGATCAACGCTTCGATCGTCCTGATCAGCCTGCCGGCGATCTTCCGCGGCATCGGGTTGAAGCCGCTCGACCCGGGCAACACCAATGTCCTGCTCTGGACCATCATGGGCTACATGGTGGTGACCTCGGTGCTGGTGGTGACCTTCGGCAAGCTCGGCGACATGTTCGGGCGCGCGAGGGTATACAACCTGGGCTTCCTGATCTTCACCCTCGCCTCGATCGCCCTGAGCTTCATGCCCACGGGCGATGGCGCTGCCTACTACCTCGTCGGGCTCAGGATCGTGCAGGGCATTGGCGGGGCGATGTTGACCTCGACCGCCACGGCCATCCTGATCGATGTGTTCCCCACCCGGCAGCGCGGGCTGGCGCTGGGGATCAACACCATGGCGGCAATCGCCGGCCAGTTCATCGGGCTGATCCTCGGTGGCCTCCTCGCCGATATCGACTGGCGCTGGATCTTCTGGATCAATGTGCCGATCGGGCTGGTGGGCACCATCTGGGCCTATGTCAGCATGAAGGACTATGTGCCGACCCGGCATAGCAAGATCGATTGGTGGGGCAACATCACCTTCGCGGTGGGCCTGGTGCTGCTGCTGATCGGGGTGAACGACGGCATCCAGCCCTATCACAACGACCTGATGGCCTGGGGCAGCCCGCAGGTGCTGGCCGAGCTCGGGCTGGGCCTCGTGTTCCTCGCGTTCTTCTTCTTCATCGAGACCAGGGCGAAGCCGCCGATGATCGACATGAAGCTGTTCCGCATCAAGCCGTTCTTCGCCGGCATCTCGGCGAACCTCTTGACCTCGATCGGGCGCGGCGGGCTGCAGTTCATGCTGATCATCTGGTTGCAGGGCATCTGGCTGCCGCTGCATGGGTACAGCTTCGAATCGACGCCGCTCTGGGCCGGCATCTTCATGATCCCGCTGACCCTGGGCGTGCTGATCGCCGGGCCGGTGGCCGGCATGCTGGCCGATCGCTTCGGGCAACGGGCCTTTGCCAGCCTCGGCATGCTGCTGGGCGCGTCGACTTTCCTCGGGCTGATGCTGCTCAATGCCGATTTCGACTATCCGGTGTTCGCGACGCTGCTGTTCCTCAATGGCGTGGCCTCGGGGCTGTTCTCGGCGCCCAACGCCACGCAGACCATGAATGCCGTTCCGGCGTCCGAGCGCGGGCAGGCGGCCGGCATCCGCGCCACGGCGATGAATGCCGGGCAGGTGCTGTCGATCGGCATCTTTTTCACGCTGATGATCGTCGGCCTCGCCATCAGCCTGCCGCAGAGCATGGAGAGCAACCTCGTCGCCGAAGGGCTGAGCGCCGATGTTGCGGCGCAGGTGGCCGCAGCGCCGCCGGTGGCGAGCCTGTTCGCGGCGTTCCTCGGCTACAACCCGATGGGCGAACTGATCCCGGCGGGGGCGCTGCATGGGCTCACCGCGGCGCAGCAGGCTGACATCACCGGCAAGGAGTTCTTCCCGCATCTGTTGGCGGCGCCGTTCATGGTGGGGATCAAGATCGCCTTCACCATCTCGCTGCTGCTTTACTTGCTCGCGGCGCTGGCCTCGTGGCTGGGCGGCTCGGCCGGCGGCAAGGCGCCAGAGCGGATGGGGGAAGGGGTTGAGCAGGCGGCTTGAGGGGATGCTCCCGCCGGAGCCTTCGTGCCCTCCACGACCCCCTCTCTTGCAAAATCTAAGGCTTAGCCAAACGGCTAAACCTAAGATTTTGCTTTCTCCCCCGCCAAGGGGGAGATGGTCCGTGCCTTCCATTTGCACCGGAGCAGCAGTCGGGACTCTCCCCCTTGGCGGGGGAGAAAGCGAAAACTTGGGCTTAGCGCAGCTAAGTCCTTAGTTTTCGCAAGAGAGGGGGTTTTTGCGGAGCCACTTGAGCGAGATGGCCCCGTTGATCTCCCGCACCACAACCCGCATAAGCCGCGGGTCATGACGCCCCCCTTGAGCAAGAAACCCGACAACCGCGCGGCGCTGCCTTTGGTGGCGCCGTTCGTCATCGTCTATGCGGCGCTGTTCCTCTATCCGACGCTGCAGATGCTGGCGATGAGCCTCACCGACGGGCAGTTGATCCTGCCGGGCGAGTGGGTCGGACTCAGCAATTACCTGAAGCTGTTCCGCGACTGGCGCTTCGGCAACTCGGTCGCCAACACGGCATATTTCGTGGCGTTGACGGTGGTGCCGGGGACGCTGCTGGGGCTCGGCTTCGCCATGCTGGTGGTACGACTCAAGGGGGTCTGGCAGGCGGTGGTGCTGGCGGTGTTCTTTCTGCCCTACATCCTGCCGGTCACCACGGTGACCTCGATCTGGACCTGGTTCGTCTATGGGCCGGGGCAACTGGTGCTGCCGGATCGGGTGCTGGGGCGGCCGCCCTTCGTGTTGCCGATCGCCGCCATGATCACTGTGTGGTGGACGGTCGGCTTCAACGTGCTGCTGTTCATGGCGGGGCTGAAGAACATTCCGGCTGAGCTGTACGAGGCGGCGAAGCTCGACGGGGCAGGGCGGTGGACGCAGTTCCAAGCCATCACCTGGCCGCTGATCTGGCCGGTAACGGCGCTGGTGCTGACCATCCAGCTGATCATGCAGATCAAGGTGTTCGACCAGGTGTACCTGCTGGTGCAGGGCGGCCGGGTCGATGCCTCGATGGTGCTGGTGCAGTACATCTACACGCTGGCGTTCCAGCGCAACCAGGGCGGCTATGCCGCGACGGTGGCGGTGGCGCTGTTCGTCATCGTCGCCGCGGTGTCGGTGCTGCAGTTCCAATTGTTGCGGGCGCGCAGATGATCCGGCGGTTGAACCTTGCGGGGCTGGTGCTGGCGCTGCTAACCGTCGTCGCAGCGGTCGCCTGGGCGTTCCCGCTGGTCTGGGCGATTATGACCACCGTGGCGCCTGAGGCCGATGGCACAGCGCTCGATGGGCTGGCGGTGTATGCCAATGCCCTGTTCGGCACGCCGATCGGGCTCTGGTACCTCAATTCGCTGGTGACCTCGGGCACGGTCACCGTGGTGGTGATCGGCATCAGCGCCGCCGCCGGCTATGCGATCTCGCAGCTCGAATTCTGGGGGCGGAAGGCGCTGTGGTACCTGATCCTCGCCAGCTTCATGATCCCGGTGCAGGCGCTGATCGTGAACCACTTCCTGTTGATGAACAGCTGGAAGCTGATCAACACCTGGGCCGGGGTGATCCTGCCGCAACTGATCGCGCCCATTGCGGTGATCGTCTACAAGCAGTTCTTTGACAGCGTGCCGCGCGAATTGAGCGAGGCGGCCAAGGTCGATGGCGCGAGCCATGCCCGCGTGCTGTGGAGCATCTACCTGCCGGTCAACTGGGGGGTGACGGCGGCGCTTGGTATCATCGTCTTCATCGGCGCATGGAACGCCTTCCTGTGGCCGTTCCTGGTGGTGACGAAAGAGCCGCTGATGAATGTCACGGTGGCGATCGGCCAGGTCGAGCAATATCTCGGCGTCGGCGGGCTCGCGGCGGCTTTGCTGGCCGGATTGCCGGTGGCGCTGGTCTACCTGGTGTTCCAGAAGAAGGTGACCGAGGCGATCATGCTGTCGAGCGGCATCAAGGGCTGACCCCGTTCAGGATGAAGCCACAGGTCCGCCACAGGGCTGCCCGGCATGTGAATGTATTATGAACGAAAACGCATGGCTCTGGCACGGGTCATGGCCTCAGCCCTTGGAATCCTGAACGCAAACTTAACTGAGCTTCTCGCGGCATGCGCCACATGCATAGCTCCGGTGCGCAATACCCTACTGGTTGGGTCGGGTTGGCAGCCTTATATCAGCGTCATCAAACAGAAGGGGAAACCAAATGAACATCCGCCAGAAACTCTCGCAGTT
>JAEUMC010000234.1 GCA_016793415.1 Devosia sp.
CTCCCCCTTGCGGGGAGGGATCAAGGGTGGGGGTCGGCTCGCACCGGATCTGCGGTTCAGGCCGCGCGGTAACGCGATGCCGGCTGCGACAGCGAGATGTGCGGCCGCAGCGCCACGCGCCGCTCTGCCCAATCGTCATAGGCCGCGACCTGCTCGAGCGAGGGGATGGTGACCAGTTCGCCGGCGTCGAACCCGGCGAGCGCCGCGTCGACCATGGCGTCCGCATCCATGACGATCTCGGCGGGGAGGCCGGCACCATCGGAGATCATCGGGGTACGGGTGTAACCGGGGAGCACGGCCTGCACCTGCACGCCTCTGGGCTTCACATCGAGATCGAGCGACAGCGTGAGGTTCAGCACGTAGGCTTTGGAGGCGGCGTAGGCGGCGGCGGCCGGCGTGTCGATGAAGGCCATGGCCGAGGCGAGGTTGACGATGGCGCCGTTGCCACGGGCGGCGAAAACCCTGGCGGCAACCGCGGCGAGGCGGGTGAGGGCGACGACGTTGATGTTCAGCATGCTGGTCAGGTCGTCGAGCTGGCCGGCGCTGAGCGGGCCGCCGCCGATCAGTCCGGCGGAGTTGATCAGCAGCGTGATGGCCGGATCGGTCTCGAGCCGGCGCTCGACGCGGGCGAGGCCGCCGGGTTCGCCGAGATCGGCGACGATGCGCTCGACCTTGCTGCCGTGCGTGGTCGTGAGGCTGGCGGCGAGCTCCTGGAGCTTGTCGGCATTGCGGCCGACCAGCACGAGGTCGTAGCCGCGGCGGGCGAGGCGGTCGGCGTAGATTTCGCCGATGCCCGAGGAGGCTCCGGTGACGAGGGCGATTCCGGGATGTGTGGCCATGATCATCTCCTGCAATGGCGTGACGCCAGTTACATGATGATCATAATTTAACACTGCAAGGGCGACGCTCAGGAATCTTTGGCGGCGAGGAGATTGTCGGTCGCTGCGGTCAGGATGTCGGTGCTCAAGACCGGATCGGTGACGGTGCGGGCGAGGGTGAGGGCGCCGACCATCGTGGCGTAGATCGCCATGGCGCGCGGCCGGGTAACGCCGGCAAGCTCGACGATCAGCTCTAGATAGGCCGCGATGCCCGCCTCGAAGGCTGCGCGCAGCTCAGGGCTGCCGCGTGCCGCATCCTGCGACAGCGCGGCAATGGCGCAGCCGGTTTCGACCGAGTCGCGGTGTTCGGGCGAGAGATAGAAGCGGACCATCGCGGCATAGGGATCGGCGGCGGCTTGGGCGTACTGGCGCAGGCGCTCGGTGGTCTCTGCGAACACCTGGGTCACCGCCTCGGCCGCCAGCGCGTCTTTCGAAGCAAAGTTGTTGTAGAAGCCGCCATGGGTCAGGCCCGCGGCCTGCATCAGGTCGGCGACGCCGATGCCGTCGAAGCCGTGCTTGCGGAACTGGGCGCCGGCAACCTCGACGACATGGGCACGGTTCTTGGTCGCCTGCTCGCGGGAGACTTTCATCGCACGCTCCGGTTTGATGCTGACCGTAATGTAAGTGCTCTAGCCAAGCTTGGCGAGGGCAGCGGCCAGGTCATCCGGGGTGCCGGAAACGTGCAGGGTCTTGAGCCGCGCCGTGTCGCCGGAGATGAGGGTGATGGCCGACTTGGGTACACCGAGCGCCTTGCCCACTAGTGCGATCACCGCGGCATTGGCCTTGCCCTTGTCGGGGACCGCCTTCACCCGAACCCGCAGCACGGTCGTGCCGTCGTCACGCGTCTCAAAACCGTCGATGCGGTCGAGCCCGGCATTGGGGGTGACGCGCAGATGGAGCCGGATGCCGTCGGGCAGGAGCTCGAAGGCGGGCTTCACGAGCGCGGATAGAGGTCGGTGCGGATGATCGCCATCAGCCGCTCGGGGTTCTCGATGGTCTTGAAGCCGTAACGCTCATAGAGCCCGTGCGCGTCGGCGGTCGCCAGCATGAAGCGGCGCAATCCCTGCAGATCCGGGTGGGCGACGATTGCATCCATCAGGCCCTTGCCGAGCCCAAGACCCTGCCGGTCGGGATCGATGAAGACGTCGGCGAGCCAGGCGAAGGTGGCCTTGTCGGTGACGACACGGGCGAAGCCGACCTGCGCCCCATCGGGTGCATAGACCCCGAAGCTCAGGGCGTTGGCCACCGAACGGGCGACGACCTCACGCGGGACGGCGCCGGCCCAATAGCTGTGCCGGCTCAGGTAGCCATGCACATAGTCGAGGTCGATCCGGGTGGGGTCGGTCGAGACCTTGTAGCCCGCGGGTAGCGGCATCGATCACAATATGCGGCCGGTGGCCAGAAAATAGCCGATCCACCACTGGAAGAACATGATGATCGCAAAGACGATCAGCGGCGACAGATCGAGGCCGCCCATCGGCGGGATGACGCGACGGATCGGGCGCAGGATCGGTTCGGTGATCTGGTTCAGCACGCGCCACACCGAGGCGACGACCTGGTTGCGGGTGTT
>JAEUMC010000239.1 GCA_016793415.1 Devosia sp.
ATGATGAATCGCTCACGGCCGGACAAAAATGTTGTTCGGCTTTTCAGTCGCTCGCCCCTGACCACCCGCTCGCCATCGCGAGCCGCCGGTACTCAGGGGCTGATAAGAAGGAGGAGCAGGGCGGCCGGGAGCAGCAGCAAAGCGGCAGCGATCATCAGCCGGCTCTCACGAGCCTTCTGCTGGGCGGCGGCTATGGCAATGGCGCGGTTGCGCTGCATTCGTCAGACCAAAACTAGCTACGGCGTAAATACTGCGCGAATTCCGGCGGCTGTGCAAGCCTTTGCGCAACAGAGGCCGACGGAAATTGAAGCCGCCCTACCCGATCGCCGGCCGCTCGCGGCGAAACTGCACCTCCAGCAGCAGGCCTTCGGGACCATCGACGAAGAACTGGCCGATCTCCGAGTTGGGGATGCCGGCGAGCCGGTACGGCCAGCCGGCGGCCTCGATGCGCGCCCGGGTCGGCTCGAACTCGTACACCCCGAAGGCCACGTGGTTGACCATGCCGCGGGGGAAGTCGCTCGATCTGGGCGCTACGTTCAGGTGGATGGCCGGATGGCCATCGACATAGATCCAGTGCCCGGGAAAATCGAACGGCGGCCGAAATCCATCCTCGGCGCCCAGCACCTCGGCGAAGAATCGCACCATCCGCGCGCCGTCGGAAACGTCGATGTTGATGTGGTCGAGTCGCGGCATCAGTTGAACGCCAGTACCGCGAACACCACGATCGCCAGCAGCGACAACACCGCGATGATCCGTCCCAACCGCACCCGTGCGGTCGCCGCCGCGTCCCCTGCCCGCATCTTGCGCGCCGACATCGCCGACATGACGACGCCGGCGGCGAGCAGCACGACGAACGCCATCTTGGCCCAGAACCAGTGGCTGATGCCCTCGAAGCCGCCATAGCGCAGCCAGAGCATCAGCGGCCCGCTGAGCAGCAGTACGATGATGCCGTAGTGTCCGAAGCGGGTCAGCAAGCGGTTGGTCTGGGGCGCCGCCCCTCCCTCTCCCATCATCCCCAGCAACGGCAGGAACGCCGCTGCCACCAGCATGAGACCGACAAGGTGGGCGATGAGCAGAAGGGTAACGGCGGCGTCCAAGATGACCTCAGTTGCAGGGAGACTTCAGTTGAAGGTGAACACGGCGGAGAACACGACGACGAGGAAGGCGACGCCGGTCAACTGGCCGAACATCTTCGAGCGCTTGGCTGCCTCCGCATCGCCCTGCATGGCCTTCTTGCGGTTCATCTCGTTGAGACCGATGAACACGATCATCCCCAGGATGCCCAGCATCTTGACCCAGAACCAGGCATTGGGAACGACCCAGTTCCATTTCAGCCAGAGTGTCAGCAGCCCGGTGACCAGCAGGGTCGCGAAGGCGTATTTGCCGACCTTGGCGAACCCCTCGATGATCGAGAACAGCAGCCCGCGCTGCTCCGGCGTGGCGGTCGCCAGCCTGGCGCCGGCGATCGGCATCAACACCAGATTGGCGCCACCGGCGATGAACGCGAGGATGTGGATGAAGAAGATGAGAAGTGAGACAACGTACACGGCTTAGCCCTCCAAATGCCCGCGCGAAGGCTAGCCCAGTTGCGTGCGCCGCACTAGCGGCGGCAGGGGGCGCGGCGCATTTGTGAAGCGGCACTGCACCGCATGCAGAGACCTCAGTCGCCGAGGTTGAGCGTTCCTTCTCCGACGATCACGGCGTGTCCGCCAATGCCACCGTGGGTGAGCTTGTCGCCGTCCTTGCGCAGCTGAAGCGTGATCAGGCTTGGCCGGCCCATCTCGTGCCCCTGGCGCAGGCGGAACTCGTGCTGGCCATTGTCGGCGTGGCGGGCCACGAGCCCGATAAGCGCCGCCGCGGCCGAGCCGGTGGCCGGGTCTTCGACCTGTCCCATGCCGGGTGAGAACATGCGTGCCGCAAAGTCGTTGCCGCGCTCTTCCGGGGTCTGGGTGAAAACATAGATCGAGCCATGCCCTTCGGGATAATTCTCGTCCCATCCGCGCCGCTCGAGCCGGATGCGCTTCAGCGCCGCAGCATCGCGAACGGGCAGCAGGTAGTAGGGCACACCGGCCGAGAACAGCGCCGGCTGATAGGGACCGCAGCCGATATCCTCGGCACCGAGCCCGAGCGTGGCGGCGATCGCGTCGATGGACGGAACCTTGCCGACCTCCTCGGGCAATCTGGGCAACGCGAAGCGGGCGAGACCGACATCCTTTTCCACCCGCTCGATCACGCAGGTGATGACGCCGACCCTCTCCTCGAGACGCACCGCGGTGCTGCGGTTCTGCAGGCCCAGCACCACCGCAGCGCCAACGGTCGGATGGCCGGCGAAAGGGAGTTCAACAGTCGGCGTGAAGATGCGCACGGCAGCGGCATGACGCTCCGATTGCGCCTTCTGGATGAACACCGTTTCCGACAGATTGAACTCGGCGGCTATCGCCTGCATCTGGTCGTCGAGCAGGCCGTCGGCCTTGAGCACGACAGCCAGTGGATTGCCCTTCAGCCGCTCGGCGGTGAAGACATCAAGCAGCACGTAGTTGAGTTTCATCGTCGGGGCTCCGCAACCGGGCAGCAGTTGCGGCAGCCCGGCTGGTGGTGTCAAGCCGCGTCCGCGGGAGGCCCGAAACTAAATCCTGGCGAGCGCGAAGGCTGCCTTGTCGAGCCCGAGTTCTTCGACGACGGCGTCGACGGCGACCTGGTGGTCGTCGCGCTCATGCAAGCCGGAAATGGTAATGCACCCGATCGGCCCGAAGCCTTTCATGCGGATCGGGAAGGCGCCACCGGCGAGGACAAAGTCGGCGCCATCAAGCGCCCGATTCGGCGGGAACAGGCGATCCTCTCGGTTCTGCTCGAGGGCCACACGGTAGCTCGACTTGAGCAGGCGCTGCACCGTGTTGATCTTGCGACGGACCCAGTTCGGATTGTCTGCAGTGGTGCCAGGCATCCCCGCATAGAACATCTGCCGATCCCACGTGCGGACGTCGACCACGAGGCCAAGCTTTTCCCGCACGGCGCGTTCGCGCACCCGCACGCCGAGCGAAAAGGCGACGGTCTCGTTGAACTCGGTGAACTCGAGCCCACGCTCCTGCTCGATGATCTTGGCGATGTCGTCTGCCGTAGCCATGTGGTCCGCTCCCTGTGGTAGCGGCGATATAGCCGGCAGGTCGGGGTTGCGGCAAGCCGATCCGACCGCAGCTCGTCCGATCAGGTGGTGGCGGAGCTCCAGGCATCGTAGAGCGGTTGACGGTCGGGCGGCTGGCCGGGGAAGTTGACCTGGGTTTCGTCGATCACCGCCCAGGGCAGCCGACTGGCGGTCCAGATGTTGCCGATGGGAACCGCCCAACTGGGGTCATCGAGCGTGCCGGGCTTGACCACGAACATCGCCGGCGAGGCCAGCGGCTCGTTCCACAGCTTGGTGCCGCAGCGGGCGCAGCCCAGCATGCGCACGGTGCGGCCGCTATCGGCCGGCTTGTCGTAGACGGCCAGTTCGCCGCCCAGGTGCTCGAGGCGCTCACGGGCGATCGGCATCGACATCGAATGCGTCGCGCCGCTGAGGCGCTGGCAGTCGCGACAGTGGCAGTTGTAGACGGCGAGCGGCGCACCGTTGATCCGGTAGCGTACCGCGCCGCAGACGCAGCCGCCCTCCACCGGGAATGCCGGCAACGCGATCTTGGTCATTGGTCCTCCTGAAGCCCTCGTTCAGAACCGGTTCAACCGGCCTCAGTCATTGAGCGCCGCAACGCCGGCCGAGCCGGCCCCAGATAAGGAAATCACCAGAAATGATCCCCGAATTGCTGCTGCTTGCCGACCACCTGCGTTCCCGTACTCCCAACCAGCAGATCGAAGACCGCCTGCTGGCCGATATCGGGCTGACGCGCGAAGACCTCAGGAAGCAGAAGACCTGGTTCGGCCGCAAGCCCCGTTAGTGCTGGTCCGTCGCGCTTTCGAACCGGAAAGGCCTGCAACTTTCCCGAAAGCGCTCCAGGACCAAACGGTTCATCAGGCATTCATCACCTTGTGGGCATAAGCCCGCTCCGCCGATCCCGGCACCACCCAAACTGACGAGATGAGAAGAATGGCTTTCAGCCTGACGTCCATGTTCCGTCGCGCAGAACGCAAGCGGGTCCTCACCGACCTGATGAAGTTCGACGACCACCTGTTGCGCGACATCGGCCTCACCCGTGGCGACCTCGCCGCGATGCGTGCCGGCCGCCACCATGCGTCGCCCTCCCGCGGCCATGAATGACCGCGCCGTAGGCGATAGTCCAACCTGAAGGGCCCCGAGATGATCGGGGCCCTTTTGATTCTGTCGGCGTGAACCGGCGGCGCCAGATCACC
>JAEUMC010000240.1 GCA_016793415.1 Devosia sp.
CCTCGTGCGCATGACGAAGATGATGATCACCTCGGTCAGCAGCGACTCGATGAACCAGCCGGCCTGGAAGGCGGCCGGGTTGTCTCCGACCAGCCAGAGCAGCAGCGCGAAGGTCAGGATGTCGAAGACGGTGCTGACGGCGCCGAACGCGAGCATCGAGCGCATCAGCTGGCCGAAATTCCACCGTCCCGGCCGCCGGAGAGTGGCTGCGTCCACCGCGTCCGTCGAAACAGCGAGCAGCGGCAGATCCGACAGGAAGTTGTTGATGAGGATCTGCTTGGCCAGCAGCGGCAGAAAGGGCAGGAACATCGAGGCGAGCGCCATGCTCACCATGTTGCCCAGGTTGGCGCTGGTGGTGATCGCCACGTACTTCAACGTGTTGGCGAAAGAAGCCCGGCCGGTGACGATGCCGTTGAGCAGCACGTGCAGGTCGCGTTCGAGCAGCACCACGTCGGCGGCCTCGCGGGCCGCGGGGACGGCATTGTCGACCGAGATCCCCAGATCGGCCGCGCGCAGCGCCGGTGCATCGTTGATGCCGTCGCCGAGATAGCCGACCACCCTGCCGATCCGGCGATAGGCCTCGATGATGCGCTCCTTCTGGTCGGGAGTAACCTCGGCAAAGACGTCGGTGCGCAGCAGGCGGCGGGCCAGTGCTCGTGGATTGAGGCGAGCTATCTCCTCACCGGTCAGCACGTTGCCGACGGCAAGCCCGATCGCCTCGGCAACGTAGGCGGCGACGTGACGATTGTCGCCGCTGACGATCTTCAGTCGCACGCCGTGCATCGTCAGGCCGGCGACGACGTCGGCAGCGCTCGCCTTGACGCGATCCTCGAACAGCACATAGCCGACCAGCATGAGACCCGCTTCGTCGGATGCCTCGATCGGCGCTGCGACGGGCAGCGGCCGGATGGCGACGGCGATAGCTCTGGTGCCCCTGCTGCTCCATTGCTGCAACCGGGCGTGCTCGGCCTGCCGGAGCGCCTCGTCGAGCGGCACTGGCTTGCCGTCGCGCAGGGTGTGGCTGCACCGTTCGAGCACTTGCGGCACCGCGCCCTTGCAGACGAGGAAGGTGCCATCCCGGCAGGCGACGGCGACCGAAAGACACTTGCGCTCGAAGTCGTAGGGCAGCTCCCCGAGCTTGTTGATGGTCTCGTCGAGTGGCGGTATTCCCGCCAGCAGCGCCTGGTCGAGCGGGTTGTCCAGACCGGCCTGATACTGCGCGTTGATCCGTGCCCAGCGGGCCACGCTCGCGCCGTCGCCGCCATCCACCAACGCGGAAATACTCAGCACGCCTTCGGTCAGCGTGCCGGTCTTGTCGGTGCACAGGACATCCATGGCACCCAGGTTCTCGATGGCGACCAGACGCCGGACCAGCACCTTGGCAGCTGCGAGCTGACGGGCTCCGCGCGACAGCGTGACGGTGACGATCGCCGGCAGCAGCTCGGGCGTCAGCCCCACCGCCAGGGCGGCGGCAAACAGCACGGAATCCACGATCGGCCGCCCCAGCAGGAGATTGACCGGCAGGATCACCAACACGATGACGACCATGGTCTGCGTCATCAGGATTCCGAACCGTCTCACCCCACGCGCAAAGCTCGTTTCGGGCTCCAGGCGATCGGCGTGACCGGCAATCGTGCCGTATTGCGTCGCTGCGCCCGTCGCCCGCACCAGCATCCTGCCGGTTCCGCTCCGCACCGAGGTGCCCATGTGCAGCAGGCACTCCGGCGGGGGCTCACTTCCTGCGGTCACGGCGGCTTTGGCGGCGGGAAAGGACTCGCCCGTCAGCGGCGCTTCGTCCACGTGCAGACTGTTCGCCTCGAGCGCGACGCCGTCGGCCGGAACCATGCTGCCGGCCTTGAGCAGCACCACGTCGCCCGGGACAACCTCGCTGGCGGGCACTTCCCTGCCCTCGCCGTCCCGCAGCACGGACGCGGTGTTGCGAAGCCTGGCGCGCAGCGCGGCCACGGTATTGGCAGCTCGGTACTCCTGGAGGAAACCCAGCGCTGAACTCGCCAGCACAATCGCGGCGATGATCACCCCTTCCTGCACCTCGCCGATCGCGAAGGAGAGGGCAGCGGCGGCCAGCAGGATGAGGACGAACGGCGAACGGAACTGCTCGAGCAGCACCGCCAGCGGCTGATGGGTCGCGCCGTTGCGCAACTCGTTCCGTCCATACCGCAGGAGCCGGCTCTCGGCCTCGCGGCTGGTCAGCCCAGCTGCTTCGCCCGACGATATCCCATCCATCGCCGCCTCAGAAGCCACCCGCCATCTCGCCGGCCGGCTCGGGCAGCTTCTGCTCTTCGGGCACCTCGGTCATGGTTGCTTCGATCAGCAACAGCGTGCTGGCAACACTCACGGCGTTCTCGAGCCCGACGCGCACTACCTTGGTGGGATCGACGATTCCTGCCTCCAGCAAGTCGACATAGACCTTTCGCGCCGCATCGAAGCCGGCTGCGCCGCTGCTCTCGAGCATGCGGGCAACCACCACGCCACCGTCGACCGAGGAGTTCTCCGCGATTTGCCGGGCCGGCGCCTCAAGCGCCCGGCGCAGGATCTGCAGCCCGGTGCGCTCGTCGCCATCTGCCGCAGCGATCTCCGCATCGATCGCTGGTGCGCAACGCAGCAGCGCCAGCCCGCCGCCGGGCACGATGCCTTCGGCGACTGCTGCCTTGGTGGCGCTGATGGCATCGTCGAGCGCATCCTTCTTGGCCTTCATCTCGGCTTCGGTGGCGGCGCCGACGCGGATCACCGCGACACCGCCGGAGAGTTCGGCGAGCCGTTCCTCGAGTTTCTCGCGGTCGTAATCGCTGGTGGTCTTCTTGATCTCGCGGCGAAGCTGCTCGGCCCGGCCGGCAATGGCCGCCTTGCCGCCCTTGCCGCCGACGATCGTGGTCGAGTCCTTGTCGACCACCACCCGCGCGGCTTTGCCGAGCATCTCGAGGGTGACGTTCTCGAGCTTGATGCCGAGATCGTGCGAGACCACCTGCCCGCCGGTGACGGTCGCAATGTCTTCCAGCATGGCCTTGCGCCGGTCGCCGAAGCCGGGAGCCTTGACCGCGCAGTTCCGGAAGGTGGCGCGAAGCGTGTTGACGATCAGCGTCGCCAACGCCTCTCCTTCCACTTCCTCCGCCACGATGAGCAGGGGGGCACCCGACTTCGCAACGGATTCGAGCAGGCCCAGCATATCGGCGAGGCCGCTGACCTTGCCGTCGACGATCAGCACCATGGCATCTTCGAGCACGGCTTCCATGCGCTCGGCGTTGGTCACGAAGTACGGAGAGATGTAGCCACGGTCGAACTGCATGCCTTCGACCACCTCGAGAGTCGTCTCGGTGGTCTTGGCTTCCTCCACGGTGATCACGCCCTCCTGGCCGACCCTGTCCATCGCGTCGGCGACGATCTTGCCGATATCGGCATCATTGTGCGCTGAGATCGCCGCGACCTGCTCTTTCTCACCTCGGTTGCGGATCGGACGGGACAGCGCCCTGAGCGCCGCAATGGCCTTCTGTGCCCCCCGCTCCAGCCCACGCTTGAGCTCGACCGCACTGGCGCCGGCGACGACGTTCCGCACGCCATCGGCGAACATTGCATGGGCAAGGATGGTCGAGGTGCTGGTGCCGTCGCCGACGATGTCGCCGGTCTTTTCGGCCGCCTGACGCAGCATGCGGGCGCCAAGGTTCTCCTCGGGATTCTTGAGGTTGAACTCCTTGGCAATGGTCACACCGTCGTTGCAGACGATCGGGGGCGCCCCACTTCTTCTCGATGAGAACCGATTTCGAGCGCGGCCCCAGCGTGATGCTCACCGCATCGGCCAGCTGCGTTGCCCCGCGTAGCACCCGCTCCCGCGCTTCGGACCGAAACAGAACCTGCTTGTACGGCATGACCACCATCCCCTTTAGGACCTGCGGCCCAGTCTGGTCTCGCCCGCACCGGGTGGTTTTGATCCGCGTCAATTCGCATCCGGGCGGGATTGACCTGCATCAACCGGGACCACGCGACGCCCGCTAGCCTGCAACGGACAACCCTTGCGCGGGAGCGGTGGAGTGCAGATCGCGCCGATCGAGATGGAACTGCAGACCGGTCTCAGCAGCGCGGAGGCTCGCCGCCGGCTGGCCGAGTTCGGACCCAACAGCCTGCCGTCGGCCAGGCCTCCGACGCTGTGGGATCGGCTGTTGCGCCTTGCGCGGGAGCCCATGCTGATCCTGCTGCTGCTGGCGGCCGCGATCTACTTCGTGCTGGGCAGCATGGCCGAGGGCATCATGCTGATGCTGTTTGCGCTGTTCAGCATCTCGCTGATGCTCATTCAGGAACGCCGGAGCGAGGATGCCCTGGATGCGCTGCAGCAACTGGCTGCCCCCGTTGCACGGGCGCGGCGCGATGGCGAGGACATCCGTCTGCCTTCGGCAGAGCTGGTGCCCGGCGACCTGGTCATCCTCGACGAAGGCGAGCGCGTCCCCGCCGACGGTCTGCTGCTGGTGGCCAGCCAGCTCGCCGTCGATGAGTCACTGCTCACCGGCGAGAGCGTTCCAGTCAACAAAGCCGCATCGCCGACCGCGTCGGCGCCGCTCGCCAATCGGGTGTTCGGCAGTACGCTCATCGTCAGCGGCCACGGCGTCGCCCGGGTGACCGAGACCGGTGCACAGACCGAAACCGGCCGGCTCGGGACCTCGCTCGCCAACATCGTCCCCGAGCAGACGCACCTGCAGCAGGCGACCGGCCGGCTCGTCCGCGTGTTCGGCGTGCTGGCGCTCCTCGTGTGCGGTGGCCTTGCGGTCTACTATGGCCTGGTGATGCGGGACTGGCTGCAGGGGATCCTCTCGGGCATCGCTTTGGGCATGGCGATGCTGCCTGAGGAGTTTCCGGTGGCACTCGCCATATTCCTCGCCATCGGCAGTTGGCGGCTCGCCCAGGCCGGCGTGCTGGTCCGCCATGCGGCAGCAGTCGAAGCACTGGGCTCCACAACTTGTCTTTGCGTCGACAAGACCGGGACCATCACCGAAAACCGGATGCAACTGCGCTATCTTGACGATGGCGCCACCCGGCTGGACGTCCGCCAGTTGCAGGCCCTGCCCGTCAGCTTCGTGCCGCTGTTGCGGGGGGCACGTTACGCCTCGCGCCGTGGCGGCTACGACCCGATGGATCTGGCGGTATTCGACCTGGCGGACAAGACGCTGACCTCCGACCTGGATCAGGGGTTCGGCCTGACGCGGGAATATGGTCTCACCAGCACGCTGCTCGCCATCTCGCAGGTCTGGCGCGACAGTGACGGCAGCCTGCTCGTCGCGACCAAAGGAGCGCCCGAAGCCGTCGTCGGTCTCTGTACGATGAGTCCCGGCGATGCGACTGCTGCGGTCGAGCGGGCCCACCGCCTTGCCAACGAGGGGCTGAGGGTCCTGGCGGTTGCGGAAGCAGACTGGGACGCCGAGGTGCTGCCCGACGATCCGCGCCAGTTTGCCTTTCGCTACCTTGGCCTGCTCGCCTTCGAGGATCCGGTGCGGGCCAGCGTGCCGGCCGCGGTGGCAGCGGCCGATGCTGCCGGGATCAAGGTGAAGATGATCACCGGGGACTTTCCGGCGACGGCTCGTACCATCGCCGGTGAAGCCGGCATTCCCAGCGCCGAGGTGGTGACCGGCGACGAGTTGCGACATGCCGGCGCCGAACAACTGCAGCAATGGGCCCGCACAGCCAGTGTGTTCGCCCGTGTACGGCCGGAACAGAAACTGCAGCTGATCGATGCGCTGCAGGCCAACGGCGAGACCGTGGCGATGACCGGGGACGGCGTCAACGACGCCCCGGCGCTAAAATCCGCCGATATCGGCATCGCCATGGGCAAGCGCGGCACCGATGTGGCGCGCGAGGCTGCCGGCATCGTGCTGCTGGAGGAAGATTTCGGCCGCATCATCGAAGGCATCAGGCTGGGGCGCCGCATCTTCGACAACCTGCGCAAGGTCATCATCTACATCGCTGCCGTGCACATTCCCATTGCCGGGCTGGGCTTGCTTCCGGTGGTGTTCGGCATGCCGATCGCCATCTGGCCGCTGCACGTGGTGGTGCTGGAAATGGTCGTCGACTCGATGTCCTCGCTGGCCTTCGAGGATACCCCGGCAGAACCCGATATCATGCGCCGTCCGCCGCGTCGTCGCGGCGAGAGCGTGGCGGCGCTGCCGCAACTGCTGTATGGCGTGGCGCAGGGCAGCGCCGTACTGGCTGCCGCTTTCGGCATCTATGCGGGGGCGCTCGCCCTGGGTGTCGAGGACGACACGGCCCGGGCCATGACGATCCTGACGACGATCATCGGCAACCTCGGACTGGTGCTCGGCAACTCGAGCCAGCACTCCGTCTTCGCCGGCGCCCTGCCGCGGCCGCAGCCGTTGTTCCTGCCCATCGCCGCCGTTACCCTGACGTTGATCGCTCTGGCGATCTATGTTCCGGCGCTGCGGCAGGTCTTCCACTTCGGCATCCCCTCCGGGATCGAACTGGCTGTCGCGGTGGTCGCGGCGCTCGGTTCCTTCGTCCTGGTCGAGGCGGGTAAGCTCCTCGCCCCGGTGCGACGGATCGCCGGTGCCTTCTGAGGGGAGGGGAGGCAAGCAATGCGCGCCATGCGGCTGCACCGGGTTGGAAGCCCACTGGTCCCCGACGACATGCCGGTTCCCGTCCCGCAGCCGGGCGAACTGCTGATCGAAGTCACCGCCTGTGGGGTGTGCCGCACCGACCTGCACATCGTCGACGGCGACCTGCCGGCACACCGTCTGCCACTGGTACCGGGGCACGAGATCGTCGGCATCGTGGCCGCAGCCGCCGAAGGCTTCGCCCTGGGAACCCGGGTCGGCGTGCCGTGGCTGGGCGGGACATGCGGAGAGTGCTCGTACTGCCGCGCCGGACAGGAGAACCTCTGCGACCGGCCGCAATTCACAGGCTATGACCGCGACGGCGGCTACGCGGAATTCTGTGTCGCGCGGGCCGCCAACTGCATCCGCCTGCCTCCCGGAGGCGACGACGCACACCTTGCTCCCCTGCTCTGCGCCGGCCTCATCGGCTTTCGTTCCTACCGACGCGCCGGCGCTCCGCGACGGCTGGGGTTGATAGGTTTTGGCGCAGCGGCTCACATCATCACCCAGGTGGCGCGTGCCGATGGTGTATCGGTCTATGCCTTTACCCGGCCGGGAGACGCCAGCGGCCAGGCCTTTGCCCGCGGGCTCGGCGCGATCTGGGCTGGCGGCACGAACGAAAGGCCGCCCGAGGAGCTGGACGCCATCATCATCTTCGCACCGGCCGGCGAGCTTGTTCCGCGGGCGTTGCAGCTCGTGCGCAAGGGCGGCCGGGTGGTCTGCGCCGGCATCCATATGAGCGATATCCCGGCATTTGCCTATGCCGACCTCTGGGGTGAGCGGGAGATCGCCTCGGTGGCAAACCTGACCACGGCGGATGCGACTGGTTTCTTCGCCCGCCTGAAATCAATGCACGTGGAAACGACGGTGACAACCTATCGGTTGGACGCCGCCAATCAGGCCCTGGCGGACCTCAGGGCGGGGTCGATCAACGGCGCCGCAGTGCTGGTGCCCCGGTTGCCCTGACGCCACCCCTGCCGCTCCCGAGCGCCACCCACGCGGCC
>JAEUMC010000291.1 GCA_016793415.1 Devosia sp.
CCCACCCCCAACCCCTCCCCTCAAGGGGGAGGGGAGCTACCGAAACCCCGGCGCCACCTCCTCCATGAAATACGCCATTCCATCCGTATCGGGGGCATCCATGAACCACAGCATCAGGTGGTCGACCCCCTGCCCCCTGAGCTCGACGATCCGCGCCTTCGCTTCTTCGGCGGTGCCGATGATCCACGGCCCGGTCATCGCCTCGGGCAGCCGGTCGACCCGGCCGGCGACGAAATCGGTCACCTCCGGCTGCGGCTCGCCCGACTTGGTCTCGACCAGCCGTTCGACCAGAGCCGCCACCTTGCGGCGCAGCGTCGTCAAATCCGGCGCGACAAGGATCTGCGTCTCGAAGCTGATCTCCACTTCGGCGCGCGATCGCCCGGCTTTGGCCAGCGAGGCATCAAGCAATGCCAGCCGCCGCGCCAGTTCCGTCAGCGTCACCGGCGTACTGTTCCAGCCATCGGCGATGCGGCCGCTGAGCTCGATCACCGGATCGAACGCTTCACCGAGCCACACCGGGATGTGGGCCTGTACCGGCTTCGGTGCCAGCTGCGCCCCGGTCACCTGGTAAAACTTGCCGTTGAAGTCGATCGGCCTGTCTGAGGCATAGAGCGCCTTGATCAGATTGATCGCTTCTTCCAGCCGTTCGACGCGCGCATCATGGTTGTCGTCCCAATCGAGGCCATAGGCCACCTGCTCGGGGCGGCCCATGCCGGCTTCGAAGAAATGGATGAAGCGGCCACCCGACAAGAGGTCGAGTGTCGACATCATCTTGGCGGCGATCTGCGGGGCGCGGAACAGGTTGGCCTGGTGGATCAGCCCGAGCTGCGCCTTGCTGGTGGCACCGGCAATCATCGCCAGCGTGGTCCAGCCTTCCAGCACCGCCTGCTCGCGACCCAGCATCAGGTGATCGCAGACCCAGAGCGAGTCGAACCCGAGCCGCTCCGCTTCGCGGGCATTGCCGAGCACGTCGACATCCTCGATCCGCGCCACATTGGGCACCCGGAACAGCCCGGGGCTCGGCATGGCGAAGGCCGGCACGCAGTAGCCCAGCTTGAGCGTCCCCGCTTTGCGGCGGGCGGCGAGATCGGCCGAGATCATGACTTGACCCCGGCGCGCGGCACCAGGTCGTGCCGGGTGCGATGGCCGGCAAACTTGCGGGCAATCTCGTCGGCGGCGAGCGTCAGGAAGCGCGGCCCGCAGGGCGCGGTGACGCCGGCAATGTGCGGGGTCAGAAAGACGTTGCTCATCTGCCGGAGCGGCGAATCCGCCTCGAGCGGTTCGGGGTCGAACACGTCGAGCGAGGCAATCACGTCGCCGCGTACCAGCCGCCGGATTAGTGCCGCCTGATCGACCACCGCCCCGCGCGACACGTTGACGAACACCGAGCGCGGCCGCAGCAGGTTCAACTCCTTCTCGCCGATCATCCCCTTGGTCTCCGGCGTCAGTGGCACCAGCGAGATCACCACGTCGCACTCCATCACCTGCTCGAGCGAGGTGAGCGTGATGTCGTAGATGTCGGCCAGCACCCGCGGCGCGTAAGGATCGAACGCGTAGATATCGGCCTGGAACGGCTGCAGCAGCTCGATCAGCCGGCGTCCGATGTAGCCGGCGCCGATCAGCCCGACGCTGCGGCCGGTGAGCTCGCCGTTAAAGCCGGGATCGGCGACACGGTCCTCCCACTTCTGGAACGGCACTTCCCCCGCGATCAACCGGCGGAACAGCGCGCCGGCATTGCGCAAGCCGATCATCGCCATGGCCAGCGCCCATTCGGCCACCGGATAGGACGAGCCATTGGTGGTATCGACCACTGTCACGCCGCGCGCCGCTGCGGCCTCGACATCGATACGCTGGCTGAAGCGGTCGCCTTCCACTTCGGCGATGAACTTCAGATTCGGCAGCCGGTCGAGAATGGCGCCGGTGAGCCGCGGCGAGCCGTGGCAGACCAGCAGCGCATCGAGCTTGCCGGCAAAGGCCACCAGTTTGTCGATCGCCGCGGAATTCTCGGGCGGCGCTTCATCCCAGCTCGAGGGCTCATCGCACAGGTGATGCTCGAAACTGCCCAGACTCTGGAGCGCCTCGATCGCCTCGGCATCGGCCATCCGCGCAAAGGTGTCGGCGTTGCAGGCAAAGCCGACGCGCAGCGGTCGCGGCAGGTTGTAGATGGTCATCGTAGTGCCTCGTCAGCCAATCCACACGGTCTTGGCGTTGGTGAATTCGGTTATGCCGACCTGTCCCAGTTCGCGGCCATAGCCGGACGACTTGATGCCGCCGAACGAGATATGCGCATCCGAGCGCACCATGTCGTTGATGAACACCGCGCCGGCTTCGACGCTCTGTTCCATCCGCTGCGCCCGGTCCTCGTCGCGCGTCCACACCGCCGCGGCGAGCCCGAACTCGGTGCCGTTGGCAATGCGCAGCGCCTCGGCTTCGTCGGCGAATGGGAAGATCGGCGCCACCGGCCCGAACAGCTCTTCGCGCGCCGCGACATTGTCGTCGGCGACATTGGTGAGCACGGTCGGCGCGAAGAAGAAGCCCGGCCCATCGACGGTGCCGCCGGCCAGCGCCACCCGCGCCCCACCGGCAATGCTGCGGTCGAGCTGATCCTGCAGCCCCTTGCGGAGGTCGGCGCGCGCCATCGGCCCGAGCCCGTGCTTTTCATCGAGCGGATCGCCATAGGCAATCTTGCGCGCCGCCTCGACGAAGGCCTCGGTGAAATCGGCGGCGATCGACTGCTCGACCAGGAAGCGCTTGGCGCAGACGCAGCTCTGCCCCGAATTATTGTGCCGTGCCGCCACCGCCATCTTCACCGCCGCGTTGAAATCGGCATCGGCGAAAACGATGAACGGGTCCGAGCCGCCGAGCTCCAGCACGGCTTTCTTCCCGGTCGCTCCAGCGAGCCCGGCAATGGTCCGTCCGGCGCGCACGCTGCCAGTGACGGTGACGCTACGGATGCGGGGATCGGCGATCAGTTTCCCCACCGTCGGATGATCGAGGCGGAGGTTGACCAGCACGCCATCCGGCATGCCGGCCTCGGCGAACACCTGTTCCAGTGCCTCGGCGCATGCCGGCACGTTCTCGGCGTGCTTGATCACCGTGGTGTTGCCGGCAAGGAAGGCCGGCGCGAAGAAGCGGATCACCTGCCAGAACGGAAAGTTCCACGGCATGATGGCGAGGATCGGCCCTAGCCCTTCGTAGCGCACCCGGCTGGCGCGCGCCGGGCTCTTCACCGCCAGCGGCTCCAGCCAGCCCGGCCCGAGCTCTGCCGTGGTCCGGCAGGTTGCAGCGCACTTCCTGATCTCGCCGCGCGCCTCGTTGATGGGCTTGCCCATCTCCAAGGTCATCAGCCGGGCGAAGGCCTCGAGATTGGCTTCGAGCCGGTCGGCGAGAGCCAGCAGCAGCTGGGCGCGCTTTTCGATCCCGGCGGCGCGGATGCTGCCCCAGGCGGCAAAGCTGCGCTCGAGCGCCGCCTCGACTTCCGCGCCGTCATGCAGGCGATAGCTGCCGAACTGCTCGCCGGTGGCCGGGTTGAGCGAACGGAACATGGTTTCGGGGCGCGCAGGGGCGTTCATCGACTAAGTCCTTATTTGCGCGGCGTTATCGAGCAGCCGCTTGAGCGTGCCGCCGAGGATCGGCTCGAGATCCCCCGGTTGCAGGAAACGGCAATGGCGGCGCACGATTTCGAGCGCCTGCTTGTAGGTCATCGCCCGGCTGAGCGCCGGAAAGTCCGAGCCCCAGCAGAGCCGCTGCGGGCCGAAGGCCGCATATAGCCCCTCGGCGATCCACATGGCGCTCGGGTGCGGATAGTCCCAGCCGTTCTCCAGCCCCACCGCGTAGTGAAAGCCGGAAAGCTTGATGTGGACATTGGGGTGCTGCGCCAGCGTCGCGATCGCTTCGAGATCGGACCGCGGCGCCGTCGAGCTGATCCCACCCATATGGTGCAGCAACACCACGAGATCGGGGGTTTCGGCGCAGATCGCGCCCAGGTCCGCCGCCCAGGCCGGCCCCATGGCGATCGAGGCGATCAGCTTCCGCTCAGCGGCAAGCTTGAAGAACGCCCGGCCCTCGTCGGAGCGGAACCAGCCGTCGTTCTCGCCCACATAGTGGGTGAAGCCCTTGATCGGCAGGGTGTCGGCAGCCACGCGCAGCCGCTCCACCGCGCCCGGCGTGTGATACTCGGGCGACCAGACGCAATCGACATCGGCGAACTGGTGCAGCCGGGTGGGGTAGCGGCGCACCGCCGCTGCCCCATAGGCATTGTTGTCCGGGTTCTTCTCGATCCGCGCCGAAACGATCACCGCCTCGGCGACGCCGTTCTGATCCATCTCGTGGATCAGGTGCTCGACCGAACCTTTGGTCGCCTCGTCGGGCACCTCCGGCTCGTATGGCCAGCGCGCCCAGGCGTGAGTGTGGCTGTCGACGATCACGGGCGCCTACCGGAATGCCACCGAACCGTCGGTCTTCAGCGAAGTCGGCGGCACCTTGTTGATCACGGGAATGCTCTTCAGCCCCTCATGGTCGAGCTCGACTCCCAGACCCGGCGTCTCGTTGGGCAGCCAGTGGCCGTTGATGACAGGGACGATCGCCTTCACTGCCTTGGTCCAGGGCGCGCGGTCCTGCAGCATGTGCTCGGTCACTTCCCAGTTCGGCACGGCAAAGCCGAGTTGCACCTGCGCCGCGGTCGCCACCGGGCCCGACGGCACGGCGTGCGGGATGATGCCCTGGTGATGCGCCTCGGCCAGTGCGCAGATCTTGCGCGTGCCGGTAATGCCGCCGGCAATGCCGACATCGGGGCGGATATGGTGCACCCCGCCATGCTCGACATACTCGCGGAACTCCCAAATCGAGGTATTGCGCTCGCCTGCCGCCATCGGCACCCGCGACTTCTGCGACACTTCGCCGAAGCTCAGCACGCTGTCGGGCGGAATCGGATCTTCGACGAACAGCGGGCGGAACTGCTCGAATTCGCGGATCGCCGCGATGGATTCGCCGAGCGCCATGTTCCGATGTAGCTCAATGCCGATCTCGACATCCCAGCCCACCACTTCGCGGATCAGCGCCATGCGCTCGACCATGTCCTTCACCTTGGCGCCGAACGCCATCAGGTGATGCTCGGGCTGGTAGACCATCACCTTGAGCGCGGTGTAGCCGTCTTCGACCGCCGCCTTGCAGCTCGCCGCCACTTCCTCGGCGGTGCCGTAGGGGATCACCAGCATGGCGCGCACCTTGTCGCGCACCCGGCCGCCCAACAGGTCCCAGACCGGCGCCTGGTAATGCTTGCCCTTGATGTCCCACAGCGCCTGGTCGATGGCGGAAATCGCGCCGCCAATGGCCATGCCGCGCATCGAGTAAGCGCGATAGAGGCTGAGATTGTGATACTCGATGCGGAACGGATCCTCGCCGATCAGCCGCTCGCCAAAACCCTTGGCCACCGACGCCGTCGCCTCGGGGAAGCCGAAGAAGGTGGATTCGCCCACGCCTCTGAGGCCGGTGTCCGTCGTCACTTCGACGAACATCCAGTTATGCGCGACGTAGGTATCGATACGCTCGATCTTCACTTTGCTTCCTCAGGATAGACGAATAGCGGTGTGCGGCGGGTCGCCGGCGGACTGATCAGCTCCAGCACCAGGCCGTTGAGCTTTGGGGAGGTGAAATAGACGAAGGCGCCGCTGCCATCGCCGCCAAACCCCCGGGCCGATTGCAGGCGGGTGAAGCCGGCAGCTTCGAGTTCGGCCACCGCCTCGGCGTGGTTCTCCATCACATGGATGCCGATATGGTTGAGCCCTTCGCCGGAACTCGCCAGTTGATCGGCGAAGAAGGATGGACCGGTGGTCGGCTCGACCAGTTCGAACTGCACGCCATCCTTCCAGGCGAGCGCGTGCTTCAGGCCGAACTGGGCCGGGGCGCCCTTGTAGGTCATGTCCTTCAAAATCTCGGGCGTATATTCCCACGCCGTCCAGGGCCCGATGCGGAGCAGGTCCCACCACTGCCTGGTCGCGGCCTCGAGGTCACGCACCACGAAGGCGATCTGCTTGGGGCCGAGCTTCTGGACGATCAGCGGCACGGCGGCAAAAGCGGCATCAGTCATGCTGTCCTCCCTCAGGCGGCGTTCGACTTGGGCAAGAGCCCGAGGTCGGCGTCGATCTCGTCCTGGTACGTCGAGACTTCGCTCGACAGCACTTCGTCCATGCTGACGGCGCGGCCGGCAATGCCGCTCTCATAGGCAGCGAGCACCGAAGCGACGGCGGTAAGGCCCCCCTCCCCGTCCACTTCCGGCGGCCGGCCCTCCATGATGGCGGCGGCGAAATCATGGATCTCGATGGCGAGCAACCCGGAATCCGTTTCCGCCCAATCGAGTTCGTACGAAACGCCGCCATAGAGCTTCTGCGTCAGCGCATCCAACTTGAAGCCGACCTTGTCGGCCAGCGCCTCGCCCGTGAGGTCGCCTTCGGCGGTATGGAGGATCGGCGCCTTGCCGGTGCGATCGTTGAAGATTTCCAGCGAGCCGCGCTGACCGTGCACGGTACGCTGGTTGTAGCCCTTGCCCGGTCCCGAGGCGACGAAGGCCATCTGCACCATCAGGCCCGACTGCATGGTGAAGGTGGCGGCGAACGAGTCCTCGCCGGTGGCGGTGATCTGTTCCGGGATTTCGAGGAAGCGCTTCAGATACGCCTCGGTCTGCATCTCCGGCTTTTCCTGTCGGCGCCGGATCGGCTCGGCAATGAAACCCTTGCCGAAGGCCGAATGGAACGGCCCGAAATAATACTGCACGATGTCGGTGAGGTGCGCCCCCATGTCGAGCCCGATGGCGCCCTTGTCCTTGAAGTGCCGCCACGGCGTGATGATGATCCGGTCGCTGCCGCCGATCATCGTCTGCACCATCAGGTGGATCGGCCCCAGCACGCCGGAATCGATCACCGCCTTGGCGAGGCGATTGGTCGGGTCGCGCCGATAGTTCTCGGCCGTCGCCAGCACCGCGCCGCCGGCCTTGGCTGCATCGATCAGCGCCTGGCACGAGCGCACCGTCAGCGCCAGCGGCTTTTCGCACAGCACGTGCTTGCCGGCCCGCAAGGCCGGCAGCACCACGCTCAG
>JAEUMC010000380.1 GCA_016793415.1 Devosia sp.
GCCGGCCTTTGCGGCGGGCCACCTCAGGAAAATCAACTCCGGATCGCCCTCGTCGAGGTGCTCGAACAGCCCGGTCTGCTCAAAACCAAGTTGCGGCAGCAGGGCGCGCATCGGGGCATTGGACTCGTTGGTCGAGGTCCAGAGCTTCTGGTCGGCCGGGGCCGTCGAGATGCAGTGCTCGATCAACGCGCGGCCGATGCCCTGGCGGCGGTAGCGGGCCCCGACCATCAGCATTTCGATGAACGGCGAGCGGAAGAAGCTGCGGGTCAGCGCGACGTAGCCGGCAACCTCGCCGTCGCGTTCCGCGAGGTGACATTGGCCGAGCGCCACCCATTCGGCGATCGCCTCGCGACGCGCAACGCTATGGACCGCAACGTGATCGATGGCGATCAGCGCGTCGACATCGGCTGATACAGCGGGCCGGATCGACAGCATCGATCAGGGTTTCAACTGCGGCCTGGCGGCGAGGATGGTGCGGACGATGGCGCGGAAGGCCTGCGCCTCGGGGCCATCGGGGTCGGTGGCGACCACCGGACGGCCGGCATCGGAGCTTTCGCGGATCGACATCACCAGCGGAATTTCGCCGAGGAACGGGATATCGAAGGCCGCGGCCGCGGCCCTGGCGCCGCCATGGCCGAAGATGTCGTAGCGCTTGCCGGTATCCGGGGCGACGAAGTAGCTCATGTTTTCGACGAGGCCGAGGATCGGCACGTCGGTCCTGAGCAGCATGTCCATGGCCTTCTTGGCGTCGATCAGCGCCAGGTCCTGCGGCGTCGAGACGATGACGGCGCCGAGCAGCGGCACCTGCTGGACCAGCGAAATCTGGATATCGCCGGTGCCGGGCGGCAGGTCGACGACCAGCACGTCGAGCCCGCCCCAATCGCTCTCGCGCAGCAGCTGCCGCAGAGCCGAGGTGGCCATAGGGCCGCGCCATACCACCGCCTGGTTGGCGGTGAGCATCGAGCCGATCGACATGGCCTTGAGGCCATAGGCCTCGTGCGGCGCGAAGATGCCGTCGTCACGAACGGCGGGCTTGCCTTCCAGCCCGAGCAGTTTCGGGATCGACGGGCCGTAGAGATCGGCATCGAGAATGCCGGTGCGGAGCCCTTCAGCGGCAAAGCCGAGCGCCAGATTGACGGCCACGGTGGATTTGCCGACACCGCCCTTGCCCGAGCCGACGGCGACGATGTGGCGAACCCCGGGGACGGCTTCGCGTGGCGGCGGCCCGGGGCGGCCCTGCGCCTTGGCCTGGCCGGTGGCGGCCTGGGCCCGGTCGGAGGTCAGCGAGACCATGACCTTGCGGCCTTCAGCGACCTTTTCGGCGGCCGCCTGGGCGGCGACGCGGGCGGGGCCGAAGGCGGCCTCCATGCCCGGGGCGACCGAGATGGCGAAAGCCACGGCGCCTGTGGTGACGATGATCTCGCTCAGCCCGCCATAGCCGGCGAGTTCGCCGCCGCCAGGGATTTCGACCGAGGCGAGGGCGTTACGGACGGCGGTGGCGATGAGTTCATTGGCCATGGGGAAAGCCTTGCCTGAATTTCCCCGCTGTCACCGGGTCATTCCCGCGGAAGCGGAAACCTCTGTTTGCGGTGGGTGCGGCGCGTTTCCGAACGGAGGTTCCCGCTTTCGCGGGAATGACTCCGAGTGTGTGGTGCGCGCCCTGCCTTCAGCCGACCCTTAGAGGATCGACTGGCCGGTGCTCTTCCAGTCCTTGACGAACTGCTCGAGGCCCGCCTTGGTCAGCGGGTGGTCGGCGAGCTTGTAGATCACCGCCGGGGGGATGGTCGCGACGTCGGCGCCGGCCAGAGCCACTTCGGTGATGTGGTTCGGGGTGCGGATCGAGGCCGCCAGGATTTCGGTGGCGAACGAGTAGTTGTCGTAGATGGTGCGGATGTTCTCGATCAGCTCGACGCCGTCGGCGTTGATGTCATCGAGGCGGCCGATGAACGGCGAGATGTAGGTGGCGCCGACCTTGGCCGCCAGCAGCGCCTGGTTGGGCGAGAAGCAGAGCGTCACGTTGGTCTTGATGCCTTCCTTGGAGAAGGTCTTGGTGGCCTTGAGGCCGTCGATGGTCAGCGGGAGCTTCACGACGACATTCTCGGCCAGCTTGGCGAGGACGTGGCCTTCGGCGATCATGCCGTCATAGTCGGTGGCGGCGACTTCGGCCGACACCGGACCCGGGACGATCGAGCAGATCTCCTTGATCACTTCCTTGAACTGACGGCCGGATTTGGCGATCAGCGAAGGATTCGTCGTCACCCCGTCCAGCAGGCCGGTTTCATAGAGATCGCGGATATCCTTGATCTCGGCGGTATCGACGAAGAACTTCATTTCGTTCCCCTCCAAGGGAGATGGTTTGGCTGCTCTTTAGGTAGTCACAATCGGGGCGTCAGACAACGCCCCGATCACTCTCAGCGGATCGCCGCGAGCATCTTGTCGGCGAGTTCGCCGATCCGATCCTCGGGGATTCCCGCGACGTTGATGCGACTGTCATTGATCATGTAGACGCCGTCGTCGAGCTTCAATTTGGTGACGACATCCTCGGGCAGGCCGAGCAGCGAGAACATGCCGGTGTGCTCGGCGATGAAATCGAAATCCTTCGAATTCGAGCGCTGCCGGATGGCGTCTGCCAATTTGACGCGCAGGCGCTTCATGCGTTCCCGCATTTCGGTGAGTTCGGCCTCCCACTCGGCGCGCAGTTCCTTGTCCTCGAGAATGACGCGGACGATTTCGGCGCCATGGTCAGGGGTCTGGCTGATGGTGGCGCGGATGACGTTCTGCATCTGCGAGGACACGACATCGGCGCTGTCCGAATCCCTCGCGATGGCGATGGCGACGCCGGCGCGCTCGCGATAGAGGCCGAAGTTCTTCGATGCCGAGAAGGCGACCATCGCCTCGGGCACCGAGGAGACGACCTTGCGTACGCCATAGGCGTCGGCTTCGAGACCGTCGCCGAAGCCGAGATAGGCGAGATCGACCAGCGGGAAGGCGCCAGTGCGCTTCAGGCTCTCGACCACCTCATCCCACTGCGCGTTGGTGAGGCTGGCGCCGGTCGGGTTGTGGCAGCAGCCGTGCAGCAGCACGATATCGTCGGGGGTGAGGGTGTTGAGCGTCCCCATCATCTTGTCGAAATCGACCAGCCGCCTGGCGTGATCGAAATACGGGTAATAGACCGGCGTCAGGCCGGCGAGTTCGGCCATCGGCCAGTGGTTCGGCCAGCTCGGATCGGAAATGAAGATGCGGCCCTTGGGACGCGCCCGACCGAGCACGTTCATCAGGATCGACAGCGCGCCGGTGCCACCGGCGCCGTTGACGCAGCGGATGCGCTTGTTGTCGACGACCCCGCCCAGCGCCAGATCGACGATCGCAGCGGAGAATTCCTTGTTGCCGACCACACCCTTGTAGGTCTTGGTCTTGGCGCTATCGAGGATGCGCTGCTCGGCCTTCTTCACCGAACTCATGACGGGCGTCACGCCCTTGGGATCTTTGTAGACGCCGACGCCGAGGTCGATCTTTCCGTCGCGGGGATCGTTGGCATATTCGGCCATCAGCACGAAAATCTTGTCGAGCGTGGCCTTCTTCAGGGTCTCAAACATCAGGTCTGTCCGGGGAAAAACGAGGCGGGGCTGTTATAGGCGAGGCCAAGGGAATTGCAACGGGGCGAGGGCGCGGAGTTGGCATCGTCACAGCTGCCTGCCACAAGCGTCTCTGGAGGGACACGAGTTTGAACGAGCTTTTCGTAGGCCTTAGCGCCTGGATCATCCAGGATGGAAACTACCCCGATTTCGCCGCGGGAGACGTCTCGGCCTTCGCGCTGGAGTTCTTCAGCGAAGCGGGCCTGTCTCAAACGTCCTCCAGAACCAGTAGTTTGCGATGGAAACATGACTCGATCTATGAGGCGGTCGGTCGAGTCGTACATGCTGATACCCACTGGTGGGCGCTGGATTTTGGGGTGCTGATGTACCGCGAAGACGAGCCGCCACAGGGCGCCGAGGTTGGCCAGTGGTGGTCCGGCAGCATTTACGTCGGGATCGATCCCTTCTTCTATTTTGAGCGCCTGGCACTCCAACCTTCGGCACCTTCGATGATTTATGACTGGACCATCGAAAGCATCCAAATGGAGACGACACCTTCGGTTGAGATCGCACCGCGCATGGAGCCTCTCACCAGAAAATCTGTGCCAAGAACTCATGCCTGGACCGACAACAGCGGCTACGGCGACTACCTGCTGCAATGCCGAAGGTTGCTCGATCACCCCCCTCGTCGCACGCTTGGTCGCGACTGATCACTCCCGCCCTAGCCCCGCAATCAGCTGCGGCACCACCTCGAACAGATCGCCCACCAATGCGATATCGGCGATCTTCATCAGCGGCGCTTCGGGGTCCTTGTTGATGGCGACAATCTTCTTCGCGCCCTGGATGCCGGCGAGGTGCTGCAGCGCGCCGGAGATGCCGATGGCGATATAGAGATCGGGGGCGATGATCTTGCCGGTCTGGCCGACCTGCCAATCGTTGGGGGCGTAGCCGGCATCGACTGCGGCGCGGGTGGCGCCGACGGCGGCGCCGAGCACTTTGGCAAGCTCGGCAACCAGCGCGAACTTTTCGGCCGAACCGAACGACACACCGCCGGCGACAACCACCTGGGCGGTCGACAGCTCCGGCAGGTCGCTCTCGGTGCGGTGCGCTGCGAGGAAGCGGGCAACCGATGTGACATCGGCATCGACCGGATGGATCGGAGCGTCGTTACCCGAGGCTGCCGGGCGGAAGGCCGAGGCACGGATGGTGAGCAGGTGCTTGCTCTGCCCCGACGATACCGTCTCGATGGCGTTGCCGGCATAGATCGGCCGATCGAAGCGAGTCGGGCCGTGGATGGCAACGACATCGGTCACCGGCATCAGGTCGAGCTTCGCCGCAAGGCGGGGGATGGCGTCGCGGCCGGTGGCGGCGGCTGCGGCCACGATGTGGCTATAGGGCTCGGCGAGGCGGGCGAGCAGCGCGGCGACCGCCTCGGGAGAGAGGCTGGCGAGTGCGGCGCTGTCGGCCACAAGCACCTTCTCGACACCGGCAAGCTTTGCGGCCTCGGCCGCAACAGCCGAGACGTCCTGTCCCGCAACCAGCAGGTCGACCGGCCCGAGAGTTTCGGCAGCCGCGACGATGCGGGCAGTGGCGGCGGAGAGCGCGCCGAGATCGTGTTCGGCGAGTACCAGGACGGACATCAAAGCGCCTCCAGCTCGGTGAGTTCGGAGCTGATCGCGGCAACCAGTTCGGCAGCGTCGGCGACCTTGCGGCCAGCGACCCGCTCAGCCGGCGGGCTGACCTTCTCGAGCTTGAGCCGCGGCGTGAGATCGACACCAAACTCGGCAGCGGGGCGAACGGCAAGCGGCTTCGAGCGCGCCTTCATCACCATGGGCAGCGCGGCGTTCCGTGGGGTGTTGAGGCGGAGGTCGGCGGTGACGATGGCCGGCAGCGAGACACCGACGGTGGCGCGGCCGTAGTCGACCTCGCGGGTAACCTCAAGGCTATCGCCCGCGACCTTGATCTCGGAGGCAAAGGTCGCCTGCGGCCAGTCGAGCAGGCCGGCCAGCATCTGGCCGACCTGGTTGGAATCGTCATCGACCGCCTGCTTGCCGAGCAACACCAGATCGGGCTGTTCCTCGGCGACTACGGCGTTGAGCAGCTTCGCCACCGCGAGGGTTTCGATACGGCCATCGGCTTCGATCAGGATGCCGCGATGGGCGCCCATGGCGAGGGCGGTGAGGATGACGTCGTTACTCTGCTTCGGCCCGATGGAAACGACGACGATCTCGCTGGCGTGGCCCGCTTCGCCGAGCTGCACGGCGGCTTCCACGGCATGCTTGTCGAAGGGGTTCATCGACATGCGCACGTTCTCGGTCTCGACGCCCGATCCATCGGGGCGGACGCGAACGCGCACCGCATGATCGACGACACGCTTGACGGCAACGAGGATTTTCATCGGTCCCTCCGGTGTTGCCGGGGTGTTTGGCAAATCTGGCGGGGAGGGGCAAGTTCAGGCAGGGAAATTCTGACTACTGGCGAGGAGCTTGGGAGAATGACGTGCCTCTCGCCATAACAGAGGCCGGTGAGGGTCAGCCCGCGCCGGCCTTCGTGTCGGCGTCGCTCGCAAGATCGTACCTTCGGCGGGTTGACCCTCTCGCCCTGCCCCGGCACAGTGCGCGCTTACTAGCGTTCAGGTTTTCCATGCCCGTCATTAATCGTATCGCGGAATTCGCCGACGAGGTCGCCGAATGGCGCCGCGACTTCCATGTTCACCCCGAACTTCAGTACGACCTGCCCCGCACATCGGGCAGAGTTGCCGAGCTGCTGCGCTCGTTCGGGGTCGACGAAGTGGTGACCGGCATCGCCAAGAGCGGCGTCGTCGGAGTGATCAAGGGGCGCGGGCCGGGCAAGACCATTGGCATCCGCGCCGACATGGACGCGCTGCCAATCCTCGAACGCACCGGGCTCGACTATGCCAGCCAGACGCCGGGCCGCATGCATGCCTGCGGGCATGACGGGCACACCTCGATCCTCTTGGGCACGGCGAAGTATCTCGCCGAGACGCGCAATTTCGACGGCAACGCAGTGATGATCTTCCAGCCGGCCGAGGAAGGCGGCGCCGGTGGGCGTGCCATGGTGGAAGCCGGAATCATGGACCGGTTCGGCGTCGATGAGGTCTATGGCCTGCACAACATGCCCGGCCAGGCCGCCGGCAGCATTGCGACGCGGGTCGGCGGGCTGATGGCGGCGAGCGACGAGTTCAACATCGTGGTTGAAGGCCAGGGCGGGCACGCCGCCTGGCCACACAACACGGTGGATCCGGTGATGATCACGGCCCAGCTGATCACCGCGCTGCACACCATCGTGTCGCGTGAAATCGATCCGATCCGCTCGGCCGTGCTGTCGGTGACGATGATGCAGGGCGGCGAGGCGTTCAACATCATTCCGCAGAAGGTGAAACTCACCGGCACGGTGCGCTCCTTGAACGACGAAGTGCGCGACCTGATGGAAGAGCGGCTCAAGGCTGTAACCAAGGGCATCGTCGAAACCTTCGGCGGCAAAGCCGAGGTCACCTACCGCCGCGGCTATCCGGTGGTCGAGAATACGCCGGACGAAACCGCCTATGCAGCGGCGATCGCTGCGACCGTGGTGGGTGAAGACCGCGTGAACGCCAATGTCGACCCCAAGATGGGCGGCGAGGATTTTTCCTACATGCTGCAGGCGCGGCCGGGGGC
>JAEUMC010000403.1 GCA_016793415.1 Devosia sp.
GAACTCGTCGGCCCAGTCATAGCGCTGCTCGGCATCCCAATGGGCATCGCGCGAGAAGTTGGCGGCGGCATGCGGATCGGCGCCGGTGACGATGTTCCACGAGGCGCGGCCCTGGCTCAGGTGATCGAGCGAGGCGAGCAACCGGGCTAGCGTGAACGGATCGTAATAGGTCGGGTTGGCCGTCACCACGATGCCGATCTCGGAGGTGGCGGCAGCAAGGCTGGCACCGGCGGCAAATGGCTCGAGCCGAGACATCTGCGCCGGGTTGGTGGTCTGCAGCCCCGGCTCGCTGGCAAGCTTGTCGCCGAGGAACAGGAAGTCGAACTTGGCCTTTTCGACCAGTTGCGTCACCTGCTGCAGGTACTCGATGTCATAGGCCGCATCCGCCTTGGCGGTGGGCCAGCGCCAGCCTGAGGGGTGGGTGCCGGTGCCCCAGAACATCAGGCCGAGATGCAGTTCGCGTTTCGGTTCGGACATGATCGAGGCCTCCTCAGGCAACGAGGCGGTTGGGGACAGCGGGCAGCTCGAGATTTTCGCGCAAGGTCTTCGCGGGGTATTCGGTGCGGGCGAGGCCGCGCCGCTGCAGCTCGGGGATGACGCGCTCGACGAACTGGTGAAGCTGGTCTGGCAGGGTAGCCGAGCGCACGACAAAACCATCGGCGGCATCTGCCGCGACCCAGGCCGCCAGCTCGTCCGCGATGCGCTGCGGGCCACCGACGATCACCGCGCCAGAAATCGTCCCGCCGAGCGCGTTGAGTTCGGCGAGCAACGCCTCGGCTGCCGCATCGGTCTCGGCGACAACAGGGGTGATCTCGACCAGTACCGAGATGGCGTCGGGGTCCCTGCCCTGCGCCACTGCCGCTTTACGCAGCTCTTCGCGTAGCGCCTTGCCGGCGGCGCTGTCGGCGGGACGAGCCAAGACGATATCGGCTTCGCGGGCGGCGAGCTCGTTGGCGAGCGGCGTTCCCGCCTCATGCGCCAGCACCAGTTGCCCCTGCGGCGGACGGGCGACGTTGAGCGGACCTTTGACGCTGAACAGCTGGCCCTGGTGGTTGATCGGGTGGATCTTGTCGCCGTCGACGAAAGCACCGGTCGCCTTGTCGCGGATGAAGGCGCCATCCTCCCAGCTGTCCCAGAGCTCGCGGATCACGTCGACGGCTTCGCCGGCGCGGCCGTAATGTGCCGCGGCGTCGGCTTCCGACTGACTGTAGTTCCTGGCGGCGGGAGCGCTGGCGCCGGTGGCGACGTTCCACACCGCCCGGCCATGGGTGACGTGGTCGAGCGAGGCGGTGAGCCGGGCGAGGTTATAGGGCTCGTAGTAGCTGGCATTGGCAGTGACGAGGAGGCCGATACGCCTGGTCTTGGTGGCGAGGAACGAGGCGGTGGTGAAGGGTTCGGTGCGCGCCGCCAGCATCGGATCAGCTGGATTGGTCGCGTCGGCGGTGAGCTTGTCGCCAATGGCGAAGAAATCGAACTTGCCGGCTTCGGCGAGGCGGGCGAGCTCGACAATCTGGGCCGCATCGAACGGGTCGTGCCGGCCGCCGGCATGACGCCAGCCTGAGGGGTGGCTGCCATGCGGCTCGTAGAGATAGCCGAGACGGATCTGCTTTGGCTTGGTCATGGCCGAAATTCCTTCACTGCAATGGTGGGTTACGCGGCGGCGTGGGAAGGCGCCTCGAGCGCGTGCAGCGCTTCGTAGACGCGGGCTTCCTGCTTCAAGAGTTCGAGGTCGCCGCGCCGGCGCGGCCGCGGCAGGTCGATGGCAAAGGTCTCGGCGATGCGGCCGGGGCGCGGCGACAAGAGCACAATGCGATCGGCGAGGAACACCGCCTCGCCGACGTCGTGGGTGACGAAGACGATGGTTTTCTGGTGCTTTTCCCAGATCGAGATCAGGTCTTCCTGCAGCTTGATCCGGGTGATGTAGTCGACGGCGCCGAACGGCTCGTCCATCAGCAGCACTTCGGGATCGTTGACCAACGCCCGGGCGATGCCGGCGCGCTGCTTCATGCCACCCGAGATCTGGTGCGGATACTTGCTGCCGAAGCCGGTGAGGCCGACCAGTTCGAGGTGGCGGTCGACGATCTGCTGCGTGCGCGGTTTGCTCTCGCCGCGGATCTCGAGCCCGAGCCCGACATTGGCGGCGACGGTGCGCCACGGCATCAGCGAGGCATCCTGGAACACCACGCCGAGGCCGCGGCCGCCCGGCCCGGCGATCGGCTGATCGTGGAAGCGGGCCTCACCGGCGCTGGGCAATTGCAGCCCGGCAAGGATCTCAAGCAGGGTGCTCTTGCCGCAGCCGGAGGGGCCAAGCAGGACGACGAACTCGCCCGCCTCGATCGTGAGGTCGATCTTGTCGAGGGCGCGCACCGGCGAGGCTCCGGGGAACACCTTATCGAGCGCGGTGACAGTGAACACGGACATGATCGACCTCTTCGTTCGGGTAGCGGGGTTCAGCCTTGGGACTTGTCGGCCGGATAGGAGAAGGCCTTGACGTAGTCCTTGGGGATGAAGCGCAGGTCGATGAACTTGCTGGCGTCGTAAGGGGCGTCCTGGTTGCCCTGTTCGATCTCGATCTGCTGGGTGTCGGCGATAGCCACCGGATCGACGTCGGGGTTGTCTTCCCAGATATCGTCTTCCTGCTCGACGGCCTGGCGCACCGCCTCGGGGTCGAGCTTCAGCCGCGCCTGCAGCCACGGGATGTACTCGTCGTAATGCGCCTTGGCGTATTCGTAGGATTTGAAGTAGGCGCGCAGCCCGCGCTCCAAGAGTTCCGGATCGTTGGCGATGACGTCGTCGCCGGCGATCAGCACCCCGGTGTGGTAGGTGGGCAGGAACTCCCAACCGCGGGCCAGCACATGCGCCTTGCCCTCGAGCTCACCAAGCGCGGCGAAAGGCTGGTGGATGATGGTGGCATCGACCTGGCCCTCGGTCAGCGTGCCGTAGGCCTGGGCCTGGGTGCCGTTGGCGAACAGGGTCACGTCCTTGTCCGGATCGACGCCGCTCTTCTGCAGGATGACCCGGGCATAGACAGCCATGCCGCTGCCCTCCTGGGCGATGCCGACGGTCTTGCCCTTCAAATCGGCGATGGTCTTGATGTCGGGCTTGGCGATCAGCCAGAAGGCGCCCTTGTTTCGGAAGGCCGAGGCGATGATCTTGATCGGCGCGCCGAGCGCCGCGGCGCGAAGGAATGTGCTGGTCGGGCCGAAGGCGAAGGTCAGCTCGTTGGTCGCCACGGCGCCGACGGTGTCCTGGGCGGCGACGAATTCGACATCCAGCCCTTCCTCGTCGAAAAAGCCCTTCTCGATGCCGAAATTGATCGGCTGCTGGGTGTAGCTCAGCGTATCGAGCAGCTTGATGGTCTTGCGGGCGGGGGCGTCCTGAGCGGCGGCAAACCCGCCGAGGCTCAGCGCCAGCGCAGCGGCGGCAAGCAAGGTGGCGGCAAAATGCGTTCTCGTCCTGCGCATGGCAGTTCCTTTTCGTCAGTCAGTTTGAGGTGTGGGGGAGTTGGGAGCGCGCCGGTCAGGCGTACTTCCATTTGAGCAGCACCCGCTTCTCCAGCCAGTCGACCAGGAAGATGATGATGAGCGAGATGGTGGTGATGAGGATCACCAGGGCAAAGGTGCCGGCGGTGTCGTAGATGCCGGTAAGCTTGTTGAGGAGGTTGCCGAGGCCAGCCTTCGAGGCGACCATTTCGGCGAACAGAGCCGCGACGAGGCAGGTCGCCGCCTCGATACGCACTGCCGCCATGATCGACGGGATGGCGCTGGGGAGGATCACCTTCCAGACGATCTGCCGGTGCGAGGCGCCGAGCGTCTTCGCCACTTTCACATGGCTTTCCTGCACCTGCCGGATACCGGCTATGGTGTTGAACACAAACAGGAAATACGAGAACAGGAAGACGATGAAGACCTTGTGGCCGTAGCCGATGCCCAGATACAGCGTCAGCAGCGGGATGATGGTCACCTTGGGCACGGCCATGGCCCAGATGAGGAACGGGTTGAGGAACTGGTTCACCCGGGGGAACAGCCCCATGTAGATGCCGGTGGCGACGCCGAGCACGCCGCCGATCAGCACCCCTGCCGCGGCTTCCGACAGCGTCACGTAGAGGTGGTAGAAAAGGTTCTGCTCCTCGACCAGCTTGGGGAACGCCGCTAGCACCTGGGTGGGCGAAGCGAGGTAGATGGTCTTGACCGCCCCGCTATCGACAGCCTGCTGCACAGCGAACAGCACCGCGGCGAGCACGGCGATCTGCGCCACGAGGATCACCGGCAGCTTCAGCCGCGGCAGCGACAGGCTTTGATCTGGTCGCGCTTTCGAACCGGAAAAGTCTGCAACTTTTCCTGAAA
>JAEUMC010000447.1 GCA_016793415.1 Devosia sp.
GGATCGTCGTCGGCGAGGCCTATCGCGTCGACAGGGACACAGTAGCCGAACACGGCTTCCGCGCCGACGAGCGTGAGACCTGGGGCGTCGGCGGCAGGTCGCCGCTGCTCTGCTTCGACGGCTCGTTCGGCTCGACGCACGGACTTGTCTTCGCCGGCTCGGGCGGCTTCAAGACGACGTCGGTGACGATCCCCACTGCCCTCAAATGGGGGGGCGGTCTCGTCGCCCTCGATCCATCGAACGAAGTCGCACCGATGGTCGTCGAGCATCGGCGCAAGGCCAACCGCGACGTCTTCATCCTCGACCCGCGCGATCCCTTGACCGGCTTCAACGTCCTCGACTGGATTGGCCGCTTCGGCGGCACCAAGGAAGAGGACGTCGTGGCAGTGGCGAACTGGGTTGTCACCGACAGCGGGCGCCAGGCCTCGATCCGCGACGACTTTTTTCGCGCCTCGGCGCTGCAGCTCATCACCGCGCTCATCGCGGATGTCTGCCTTTCAGGGCATACGAAAAAAGAGGATCAGCATCTGCGGCAGATGCGGGCGAACCTCTCCGAGCCGGAGCCTAAACTGCGCGAGCGGCTGCAACTGATCTACGACAATTCCGCGTCGGAGTTCGTGAAGGAGAACGTCGCTCCGTTCATCGCCATGACCCCGGAGACGTTCAGCGGCGTTTATGCCAATGCGGTCAAGGAGACCCACTGGCTGAGCTATCCCAACTATGCTGCCCTGGTCTCGGGATCGAGCTTTGCGACCGACGATATCGGCAACGGCAAGACCGACATCTTCGTCAACCTCGACCTGAAGACCCTCGAGGCGCATCCCGGTCTCGCCAGAACCATCATCGGGGCGCTGCTCAATGCCATCTACAACCGGGATGGGAAGGTCGGGGGCCGCACGCTGTTCCTTCTCGATGAGGTCGCGCGGCTCGGCTATCTGCGCATCCTCGAGACGGCGCGAGATGCGGGACGCAAGTATGGCATCAGCCTGGTGCTACTGTTCCAATCCATCGGACAGATGCGCGAAGCATATGGCGGGCGCGATGCGACCAGCAAATGGTTCGAGTCCACCTCCTGGGTGTCATTCGCCGCCATCAACGACCCGGACACCGCCGACTACATCTCGCGACGCTGCGGCAACACCACGGTCGAGATCGACCAGGTGAGCCGCTCGTCGCAGATGTCAGGGTCCTCGCGCACGCGCTCCAAGCACCTAACGGCACGGCCGCTGATCCTGCCCGAGGAGGTGCTGCGCATGCGCGGTGACGAGCAGATCGTCTTCACCTCCGGCAATGCGCCATTGCGCTGCGGGCGCGCCATCTGGTTCCGGCGCGCCGACATGAAGTCAGCGGTGGGGAAGAACCGGTTCCATCGAGCGAGCTGATGTACGGTCGGCATCGGCCTGCTTGGCTGCTATACATCACGGCATCATCACCAACCACAGAAGGGAACACCGAATGACGACAACAACCGAAATCGCCGACAGGATCGCAGCCGAGCAGAGCCTCACCAAGACCCAAGCCAAGGCGATCGTCGAAAGTGTGTTCACTCAGATTTCGGAGGCGGCGCGTTCCGGCGCCGAGACCAGCATTCGGGGGTTCGGGAAGTTCAAGGTGAAGGACACGCCGGCGCGAGGGCCGCAACCCGTCGACGGGTGCGGCGATCAAGATCGCGGCTTCCAAGAAGCTGTCCTTCACACCAGCTAAAGCCGTCAAGGACGCACTCAACGGCTGATCGCCGCCGACCCATCACGAGAATGAATCGATTCGGCGCCGGTGATTCAAAGCAATCATTGGACGCCGGATTCAGCTCGCGCGATTCTGCTCGGCATGATTGCGCAGCCCTATCAGCTCTATGTCGAACGTCGCGACCCGCGCCGGAACATGGCGCGGTTCTATGCGCTGTCCATCGAGGAAACGCTGTTCGGCCAGGCGCGGCTCGTTCGACGCTGGGGGCGTATCGGGACGACGGGCCGAACGGTCCAGCACTCGTTCGACAATGAGGGCGAAGCCGTCAGCCTTTTTCTCGAATTGCTACGGGCTAAACGGATGCGGGGCTATCAACCCCGGCGGATCCCTTTGACCGCGCCCATACCTCAGGCCGCCATAGCTCAATGAGGCCCTCGATCTCACCACGATACTCGTCGGGGTAGACGGCGTTAGACCGGTGCGCGATCCAGGCGAACACCGTGGCCATGTCGGCGGCAATTGCGGCGTCCTGGGCGAAAAGGTCAGCGATGTCGAAGCCACCAAGGCTTTCGGCATTCCACCATGCCAGAATGAAGTTCGCGGCGCGGCGAGCCTGACCAGTGTCGCTTCTCGCGAGGTCGAGGAGGCGCTCGAAGGCCGCGCGTGTTGTGTCGTCCATTGAAACTCGTCTCCTCGGTGGCTGGCTGCATATTGCACCTGCTTCAGATGTCGGTCGATCCATTGCGGCGAGGCGCGGTGTTGCTCGGCAGGGTGACGGGCGCCGCGTTATCGGGGCCGTCACGGTTCTCCAGGAGCCGGGCCAGTCTCGCCTCGGCGTCCCGTCGCTCGTTGGCGGTCAGGTGCGTGTGCCGGAGTTCGGCGCGCAACTCTCCGATTTCGTCGATCGTGGTCATCGCGGCCTCCCTGGGTCCGGGTGAGTGAACCGAGGCCCCGCCGGTGGGCGGGGCCTCGTTGAGGTCAGTCGCGGGTCGGCCGGGACCAGATTAGCTGCAGGCCTTCCTGACCTTCGACCTCGACCAGGGTCGCGTAGATCGGATTAGGGAAGCTCGGATCGTCCAGCTTCACCGAGAGGTAGTCGCGCTCGGTATCCTTTGCCGTCTTCTGCCAGGCCGCCCCGAGCTCGACCGCGCCCGAGAAGATGCGGAACTGCGGCCCCTTGTCGGAGGGGTTCTCGACCCGCTCGATGCGAGCCTTGACGTTGAGGTTGAGGGTCTTGATCGTGCCGGTGAAGCCGTTGCTGTTGGAGGTGAAGGTGCCGATGGTAGCCATTTTTTCGTCTCCGTGAGTTTGTCGGGTCGCGCCCATCGCGACCTCGATGGCTGTCGACAGACCGGGGGCGATCGACCCGCACCTCGAAGAGGCCGGAACAACGTGGAGGGCGGCCGGGAGCGGCTTTCTTGCTTCGCGAGGAATGAGCGCGTGAGCGCTCAGGGGAAGAAAGTTGCGGACGGCCGTTGCGGGGATAAGGTCGAGGCGACGCGCAGCGACGACGTCCTTCGGTCAGACATGCCAAATCGAGGACGTGATGTGCGTGAACTTGAAGACCCGCCCGGAGATGACGATGGCTCGCCGCGGTGCGCAGCACTTCATCGGGGGTGACGGTGTGGTCCGATCTGCCCGTGTAACGTTTAGGTACGTGGTAAGGCGGAGACCAAACTCCGCCGGGCAAGACCGCAAGAGGCTACCGTCTCCGTGGGATGCGTCGTCGGGGTGGCTGTGCTGGTCGCATCAGGACGTAGTGCTGCGCCTTACCCTGGATGCAGCACCCTCAACATGCTTCCGGCCGACGATGCTCCTCCTTGTCTGTCGAAGCTGGGCTCGTCGACAACGTCGGGGCACGCTTCGGCCACGCGTGTCTGCTGGTCCGTCCCACGGGAATCCTTTCTCGACGCGCTATTCCGAGGGGAAAGCGAAGACCCTCCATGCGGGCGTTGCAAAAGCCGATCGGCGGGAAGGCGTCGGGAGGTGTGTTGGACATCACGCCGCCTCTCGCTCTTCGGTGACTGCCGGTTGCAGGCCGTGCAGGAAGGCGACGGCGCGCTGCGCATGGGCGGCGGCCGAGAAGATTGCACGCTTGTCGTTGGCCAGCACCTGTAGCCACGAGCCGAGATAGCTCGCGTGATCCGGTCGCGGCGCGAGCTCCGGCGCGATGCCGAGATCAGCGCAGAGAAAGCAGCTTCCCAGCTCGGCGATGAGCTCTTCGCGCGCCCGCTCGCTGCGCTCCTTGCTGTAGCGGCTGAGATCGCGGTTCACGCGATGCGGCGCCGCCGTCCAATGCGTTGCCTCGTGACTGAGGGTGGCGACGTATGCCGCGGCATCGCGGAACGTCTCGAGCGGCGGTATCTGGATGTGGTCGGTCGCCGGCGCGTAGAAGGCGTGATTACCGCCATGGCGGATCACCGCGCCGGTATTGGCGAAGAAGCGGTCGACGTGATCGATGCGCTCGATTGGATCGCGGACCGGCTCGGCCCCCTGTCCATAGTATTGGTCCGCCAGACCGTCGATCTGGGCGACATTGAAGACGCTGTAGCCCTTGAGAAACGGAATCTCGCGGTCGAACTCCTCCCCGGCCGCGTCGGTCTCGGTCTTGGTGAAGCGGCTGGCGAAGACGACCAGCGAACCGGTCTCGCCCTTGCGCACGGCGCCCCCGAGCTCGAGCGCCTGCTTGAAGGTCATCCAGATCGGCGCGGTGTAACCCCGCGCGATCGCCTCCGACCACAAGAGGAGCACGTTCATGCCGCTATAGGGCAGGCCGTTGTGCCGTAACGGGCGCGTAACGCGGCCGCCGGCGTTGCCGGCCCGCCAGGGCTGCATCCACGGGCGAACGCCCTTCTCCAGATCCGCGACGATGCGGTCGGTAATGCGCGCATAGATATCGACGCGCGCTCCGTTTCCTTCCTTCCTGCTCATTTTCCTGAACCTCCGTTCTGGAGGCCGCGCCGATCGCGGCCCCGTCACGGGGTCCGCCATGGCGGAGCAGGACGGAGGGGAGCGCACCCGCGGGGCCGCAGCGAAGCGGAGGACGGCAACGCCGTTGCGATGACCGCCTGGCTCTGCCAGGACCCGGTGCGGGAAGGGGCCGCTAGTGGGCGGCGTCCGGATGGGAACAGGCGGCGCTCGGCGCCGCCTGAGTGTGATCGGGGAGAAGGCCGGTTCAGTGAACCGACCGGCCGCCGCTGTACGGGTCGTATTCGAAGAGGATTTCGACGTCGGCGTCGTCGAGCTCGTCAGCCGGCAGGACGCCGAATTCGTCGTCGACCAAGAAGAGGACGACCGGGGCCATGAGAGTGCGGGCGAGGTGCCAGGCGGCTTTCTGGGCGAGGGTGAGATCGTGGGACATCTGAGGGCTCCATCTTGGAGCGGGCCAATTCCCGCTCGATGGCTCCGTCAGTGTGCGGCGGCGGGCGCGATCACCGCGCAGGCGAAGACAAGCGGCCGCAGCTTGCTAGCGGACCCCTTGCGGGTTGATCGTGGAAGATCCGCCGCCGCACCAGGAATGCCATCGCTGAAGAGCGAGATAGATCGCTTCTTGTGGGAGGGCGTCTGTGTGTCAGCGGATCGATCAATCGCCGAAGCCGGTTGGAAGCTCGTTCAGGGTTAAGCCCACAGGGATCGTTGGGATAGCCGACCGCCAGGGCAGCTCGGCGCTCTTACCA
>JAEUMC010000268.1 GCA_016793415.1 Devosia sp.
ATGTGCAAGACGTTCAACGCGTCGCAGAGCGACTACGAGATCGTCTGCGTCAGCCAGGACAATTACGACAACAACCTGCAGAACACGATCGCGGCGTTCCGCGCAAACAAGCAGCCGACCGTCACGCAGATCTTCGATGCCGGCACGCTCGACCTGATGCTGTCGGACGCCTATGTCCCGGTGCGTCAGCTGATGGACGAGAACGGCTACAAGATCGACTGGTCGAACTATTTCTCCGGCATCGCCTCGTACTACTCGACCTCCGAAGGCGAGCTGCTGTCGATGCCGTTCAACTCCTCGACCGCCGTCATCTATTACAACACCGACGCGCTGGCCAAGGTCGGCTTCGAAGGCACCCCGACCACCTGGACCCAGGTCGAAGACATTGCCCGCAAGATGAAGGCCGCCGGCTATGATTGCCCGGTAGCGTTCGACCCGTCGGGCGCCTGGCAGTGGTTCGAGCAGTTCTCGGCCATCCACAACCAGCCGATCGCCACGCTCGGCAACGGCTTCGGCGGCCTCAACGCCGAAATGGCGGTGTCGAAGGGCAAGTTCGTCGACCAGCTGACCTGGATCAAGAAGATGTATGACGAAGGTCTCTTCGTTCATAAGTCCAAGGATGCCGGCGAGACCGCCAACGATGCCTTCGTCAACGGCAAGTGCCAGATCACCTCGTCGTCGATCGCCGACCATGGCACCTTCGGCAAGCAGGCCAAGGAAGGCGTGCACTGGACCGTCGCCATGCTGCCGATGCTGGAAGGTTTCGAGCGCACCAACTCCTTCGTGGGCGGGGCGTCGCTGTGGACCCTCAAGGGCAAGTCGGCCGAAGAGTACAAGGGCGCCGCGGCGTTCTACAACTTCCTCGCCCAGCCCGAGCAGGCCGAGTGGTGGTCGACCGTCACCGGCTACATCCCGGTGACCAACTCGGGCTTCGAAGCCATGAAGGCCAAGGGCTTCTACGACGCCGCCCCGTACAAGGGCCGCGAGCTCGCCATTGAATCGCTGACCAAGCCGGCCGGCGAGAACACCCGCGGCATTCGCCTGGGTGGTTACGCCTCGATCCGCGCCGAGATGGTCAAGACCATCCAGTCGGTGCTGTTCAACAACGTTCCGGTGCCGCAGGCGCTGGCCGATTTCGACGCCAAGGGCAACGAAATCCTCCGCCGCTTCGAAGCGACCTACGCCGGCAAGAGCCTGCTCTAAGCAGTCGAGATGATCGTGGCACGGACGGCCTGAAGCCGCCCGTGCCACGTCTTTTGGGGCGGGACCGAGATGGAACGACGCGCTTACTACAAGAACCCGGTACTGCCGTGGCTGCTGATCGCGCCGCAGCTGTTGCTGGTGGCAATCTTCTTTTACTGGCCGACTTCGCAGGCCCTCTACTGGGCCTTCACGCTCGAGCAGCCCTGGGGCGGCGGCAACAGCTGGGTCTGGTTCGACAACTTCCTCGCCATCTTCCGTGACCGCGACTACTGGAGCACCGTGCTGCGCTCCGGCATCTACGCGCTGATCACCACGGGCCTCTCGATGAGCGTGGCGCTGACGCTGGCCGCCTTCGTCGATCGCTCGCTCAAGGGCACCAAGCTCTTCCAGTCGATCTACGTCTGGCCCTACGCCATCGCGGCGCCCGCCGCCGGCGTTGCCTTCCGCTTCATCTTCGCGCCGGAATCCGGGCTCGTCGGCTCGATCAACGACATCTGGCCGGGCATCTGGGACCCCTCGACCAACGGGGTGCAGGCGCTGGTCATGGTGATGATCTGCCACGCCTGGCTCGGCATCGGCTACAACTTCATCTTCTTTCTCGCCGCGCTGCAGATGATCCCGCGCTCGATCTCGGAAGCCGGCGCCATGGACGGGGCGCGGCCGTTCCGCCGCATGCTCGACCTGCAGCTGCCGCTGATCGCGCCGACCGCCTTCTTCCTGTTCATCATGAACATCATCTCGAGCTTCACCGACAGCTTCGGGTTGATCGACACCATGACGGAGGGCGGCCCGATCGGGCAGACCGAGGTGATGGTCTACAAGATCTATTTCGATGGCTTCAAAGGCCTCGACTATTCGGGCGCCGCCGCCCAGTCGATCGTTTTGATGCTGCTCGTCATCGGCCTCACGTTCATCCAGTTCAAATGGGTCGAACGTCGCGTCCACTACCACTGAGGCACGCCATGATCGAACGCTCACCGTTCTTCGATTTCATCACCTATGTGGCGATGGCCATCGGGGCCTTCCTGGTCATCATTCCGTTCTGGATCACCTTCGTTGCCGGCAGCCAGTCGCTGCAGGAAGTGAGCCAGGTGCCGATCAGCCTGTTGCCCTCGGATCACCTGTGGGAGAACCTCCAGGCCGCCTGGGCGCGCGGCGATCTCGGCCCCAAGATGCTCAACAGCCTGATCGTCGCGGTCGGCGTTACCGTCGGCAAGATCACGCTGGCCTCGCTCTCGGCCTTCGCGATCGTGTTCTTCAACTTCCGCGGCCGGATGATCTGCTTCTGGCTGATCTTCATCACCCTGATGCTGCCGCTCGAAGTGCGTATCGTGCCGACCTACTCGATCGCCGCCAACGCGCTGCTGCCGTTCCAGGTGATCCTCGATGCGCTGGGGATCACCGGGCTGGTGCAGTCGCTGAGCGGAGTGCAGATCGCGCTCAACTGGAACCTCCTCAACTCCTACACCGGGCTGATCCTGCCGCTGGTCGCCACCGCGACCGGCACCTTCCTCTATCGGCAGTTCTTCATGACCATCCCGGACGAGCTGGTGGAAGCCAGCAAGATGGATGGCGCGCATCCGCTCGAATTCTTCTTCGATGTGCTGCTGCCGTTGAGCCGCACCAACATGCTGGCGCTTGCCACCATCATGTTCGTCTCGAGCTGGAACCAGTACCTGTGGCCGCTGCTGATCACCACCGACCGGGC
>JAEUMC010000467.1 GCA_016793415.1 Devosia sp.
GATCGCGCGGATCAGGGCGACGTAGGCCGGCATCAGGCGATCTCGATATCGACGCGGTGGCTGTAGTCGCGGCCCGGTCCGTAGATGATCGACGGGAAGTGCGGATGGTTCACTGCATCCGGCAGGTCCTGGTCCTCGAGGCAGAAGCCGCAATGGTGGCCGTAGTGCTTGCCCTCGGCAGAGACGTCGGTGGTCACCGAATTGTAGACCTGCAGGCCCGGCCGGTCGGTATAGAGCTTCAGCGTCAGCAGCTTGTCGGGACCGGTCACCACCGCCACCGGATCCTCGAAGCGGCGGTCGGTGTTGAGCACCACGTTGCCGTCATAGTCGATCGGCTTGCCGGATGCATCGCGCATGGTGCGGCCCTGACGGAAATCCCAGATGGTGCCGTCGACCGGCAGGATGGCGCCGGTGGGGATCAGCGGACCGCCGAGTTCGGTATAGGCGGCGGCATCGATCTTGAAGGTGTGGTCGAGCACGTCAGAGCCGGTGCCGAGGTTGAAATACTGGTGCTGCACCACATTGATCGGAGTGCGGCGGTCGGCCTTGGCCGCCAGGTCGAGGCGCAGCCGGTTGCCGGTGAGGGTGTAGGTGGCGGTGAATTTCACGTTGCCCGGAAAGCCCATGGCGCCATCGGGCGAATCGAGGGTGAAACGCACGGCGTTGTTGGCGCTGTCGGCCTCACCATCCCACACCAGCCGCCCGATGCCTTCGGGCCCACCATGCAGGGTGTGGGTGACGAAATTGCTCTTGAGCTGGTGCGTCACGCCGTCGAGGGTGAACCTGGCATCCTTGATGCGGTTGGCAACCCGGCCGGCCAGCGAGCCGAAATACGGCGAATGACCGGGGTAGCTGTCGAATTTGTCGTAGCCGAGCACCACCGAGCGAAGACCGCCGGCTACCGGGACGCGCCAATCGCGCACCAGCACGCCCCACGAAATGATGTCGACTTCGACCCCGGTGTCGCTCCGAAGCTTGAATTGCTCGACCCGCTTGCCTTCAAAGCTGCCGAACTCTTCCACCGCGACGCTCATTGCCGTTATCTCCTCTTTCGTGCGACGGGTTGATAGCCGCAATCAGCAAGAAGCGGAAGCCGGAGAGGGGGAGGAGATGGACGAAGTGAAGCGGCGAGCCACCGTGCACGATGTGGCGCGCGAAGCCGGCGTGTCGCTGGCGACGGTCGATCGCGTGCTCAACGGCCGCCCGGGCGTGCGCACCGAAACCGCCGACAAGGTGGCCGAGGCGATCAAGGCGCTCGACTTCCGTCGCGACCTCTCGGCGTCGCTCCTGGCGCGAGCCCGCGATCTCGGCGTCACCTTCCTGATCCCCGACGGCCGTAACGAATTCATGCTCGGGCTGGTCGACGCCATCGCCCGGCGGGCCCGCACCACCAAGGGCGAGCGGATCTCGATCACCACCAAGCTGGTGCATGCCTTCGATGCGACAGCGCTGGCCAGCGCGTTGAGCAGTCTCGACCCCAAGAGCTGCGACTGCGCGGTGGTGGTTGCCACCGAAGATGACAAGGTGCGGCGTGCCATCGACCAGATCTCGCGCCGTGGTATCGCCGTGGTGACGCTGGTGTCCGACCTGCCGGGGTCGGCCCGCCGCCATTTCGTCGGTATCGACAATGTTGCGGCAGGGCGGACCGCGGGCTCGCTGATCGGTCGCTTCTGCCCGGCAGGTGGGATCGGTCTCATCGCCGGCTCGCTCAGCCTTGCCGATCACCACCAGCGGCGCGAGGGGTTCGAGGCGGTGCTGCGGGCCGAGTTCCCCGGACACGAGATCGTCGGCCCGCTCGAGGGGTTCGATGATGATCTAAAGACCGAGGCGGCGGCGATCGAACTGCTGAAGCAGCCGCTCACCGGCATCTACAATATGGGTGGCGGCTATGCCGGGCTGCTCCGGGCGCTCGAACGCACCGGCAAGACCGGCAAGGTGCGCGTCGTGGCGCACGAGCTCACCGAAGCCACCCGCGCCGGGCTCGCCAGCGGCGCCATCGACGTGGTGATCGACCAGAACCCCGATGGCGAAATCGCCGCGGCGCTCGCCGTGGCCCGCGCCTTGGCGCTCGGGCAGGATGCCGAGCGTCGCCCGGCCCCCATTGAAATCGGCCTCTATCTGCGCGACAATCTCCCCAGAGGGTAATCCATCACAATGACGCCCCGGGAGGACTACGGCATGTTGCGTTTGCGCGGTCTTGAGGTACGTGCCTCATGACTTATCTGGGCATCGATATCGGCACCTCGGGCGTCAAGGCACTGCTCATCGACCGCGCTGGCCAAGCGCTGGGCGAGGCCACGGCCAAGGCGGTCGAACCCACCCGGCCGCATCCCGGCTGGTCGGAACAGAACCCGGCCGACTGGTGGAACGCGACGCTCGAAGCGATCGACAAACTCTCGAAGGCACATCCGGAAGAACTGGCGAAAGTCCGCGGCATCGGGCTTTCGGGCCACATGCATGGGGCGACGCTGCTCGACAGAAACGACCAGGTGTTGCGCCCCTGTATCCTGTGGAACGATGGTCGATCAGCCGCCGAGTGCGCCGAGATGGAAGCGGCGCTGCCGCGCTTGCGCGACATCGCGGGCAATATCGCCATGCCGGGGTTCACCGCCCCGAAGATCGCCTGGGTGAGAAAGCACGAGCCGGAGATCTATTCGAAGATCGCCAAGGTGCTGCTGCCCAAGGCCTATATCCGGCTGCTGCTCACTGGCGAGCATATCGAGGAGATGTCGGACGCGTCGGGCACGCTGTGGCTCGATGTGGGCAAGCGCGACTGGTCGGACGAGCTCTTGGCGCTGACCGGGCTCAACCGTTCGCACATGCCACGACTGGTCGAGGGGTCCGCGCCCTCGGCTAACCTGAAGCGCGAATTGGCTGGCCGCTGGGGCATGTCGGGTGAGGTGGTGGTGGCGGGCGGCGCCGGCGACAATGCGGCGGCAGCCTGCGGTATCGGCGCCATCCAGCCGGGCGAAGGCTTCGTGTCGCTCGGCACCTCCGGCGTGCTGTTCGTTTCGAACGATCGCTTCCGCCCCAACACCCAGGGCGCCGTACACGCCTTCTGCCACGCCATTCCCGACACCTGGCACCAGATGGGGGTGATCCTCAGCGCCACCGACAGCCTCAACTGGCTGGCGAAAATCACCGGGCAGGATCCAGCCAAGCTCGCCGGCGCCGCCGAGGCCGGGTTCAAGGGGCCGGGCGAGGAGATTTTCCTCCCCTATCTCTCGGGCGAGCGCACCCCGCACAACAATGCGGCGGCGCGCGGCAGTTTTGTCGGTCTCAGCCATTCCACCGACCCGGCGTTGCTCGCCCAGGCGGTGATGGAGGGCGTCGCCTTTGCTTTCCGCGATTGCCAGCGCGTGCTCAAGGATGCCGGCACCGAGATGGGGCAACTGCTCGCCGTCGGCGGTGGCTCGAAATCCGAGCTGTGGCTGAAACTCATCGCCACCAATCTCGATGCCGAGATCGCGCTGCCCGAGGACGGCGATTTCGGCGGCGCGCTGGGTGTCGCCCGGCTCGGGCTCTGTGCCGCCGAAGGCGCAGATCCCGAGGAGATCATGACCATGCCGGCGATCAAGCGGGTGATCAAACCCGATGCCGCACTGAAGACTGCCTACACTGAGCAATATGCGCGCTACCGCGCCCTTTACCCCGCCATCGAGGAGGCCCGTAAGTGACCGATTTCTTCAAGGGACTGAAGCCCGTCAAGTTCGAGGGACCGACGTCCAGCAACCCGCTCGCCTACCGGTTCTACAACAAGGACGAACTGGTGATGGGCAAGCGGATGGAAGATCACATCCGGCCGGCCGTCGCCTACTGGCACACCTTCGCCTGGGAAGGCGGCGACCCGTTCGGCGGCCGCACCTTCGACCGCCCCTGGTACGACAAGGGGCTCGAGGGCGCAAAGATCAAGGCCGACGTCGCCTTCGAGCTGTTCGACCTGCTCGACGCCCCGTTTTTCTGCTTCCATGACGCCGACGTCGCCCCCGAGGGCGCGACGCTCAAGGAGAGCAACAAGAACCTCAGGACCATCACCGACATCTTCGCCAAGAAGATGCAGAGCTCGCGCACGAAGTTGCTGTGGGGTACTGCCAACCTCTTCTCCAACCGACGCTACATGGCGGGCGCCGCCACCAATCCCGACC
>JAEUMC010000475.1 GCA_016793415.1 Devosia sp.
GGGGCGGCCATGCCCGCGGTGCGTGGCCATTCGGCGCCCATCTAGCATCTGCTCGATTGTGCCGCCACCCTTGACGGACTCGTCCCTTTCCCGCACCTCTCACCCATGCCCGCCCCGTTGACCAACGCCGCCGAGTTCACCGTCTCCGAGATCGCCCAGGCGGTGAAGCGCACGGTCGAGGACGAGTTCGGCCATGTCCGGGTGCGCGGCGAGATTTCCGGCTTCCGCGGCGTCCACTCCTCGGGCCACGCCTATTTCACCCTGAAGGACGAGAACGCCTCGATCGATGCGGTGGTGTGGAAGAGCTCGTGGCCGCGGCTGACCTTCAAGCCCGAAGAGGGTATGGAGATCATCGCCACGGGTCGGCTCACCACCTTCCCGCGCTCGTCGAAATACCAGATCGTCATCGAGCAGATCGAACCGGCCGGTGCCGGCGCGCTGATGGCGCTGCTTGAGGATCGCCGGCGGAAGCTTGCCGCTGAAGGGCTCTTCGCTTCCGAGCGCAAGCGCGAGTTACCCTATCTGCCGCGCGTCATCGGCGTCATCACCTCGCCCACCGGCGCGGTGATCCGCGATATTCTGCATCGCATCTCCGATCGCTTCCCCAGCCATGTCGTGGTCTGGCCGGTCCGCGTGCAGGGTGAGACGGCCGCGCCCGAGGTCACCGCCGCCATCAACGGCTTCAATGCGCTTCCGCCCAATGGTCCGATCCCGCGTCCGGATGTGCTGATCGTCGCTCGTGGCGGTGGCTCGATCGAGGATCTCTGGGGCTTCAACGAGGAGATCGTCGTCCGCGCCGTCGCGGCGAGCCGCATCCCCATCATCACCGCGGTTGGCCACGAAACCGATACGACGCTGGTCGACTATGCGTCCGACTATCGCGCCCCAACCCCAACGGCGGCCGCCGAGGCCGCCGTGCCGGTGCGCGCCGACCTCATCGGCTATGTCGACGAAATCGGTGGCCGCCAGCGCCACGCCATGCGCCGCACCGCCTCCAACTATCGCGATCGGCTGCGCGCTGCCGCTGCCGGCCTGCCGCGCCCGCTCGATCTGGTTGCGTCGGCCCGCCAACGCCTCGACCATGCCGCCTCCAATCTCGCCGCCGCCCTGCGGCACGCCGAGCAGAAGAAGCGCATCGAGTTCGGCCGCTCGGCCAACAAGCTGACGCCGAACCTGCTGACACGGCGCGCCACGGAGCTTGCGACCCGCCTCGACAATCTCAGCCGCCGCGCCGACACCGCTGCTTCGCGCACGGCCGAGCGCAAGCGCGGGCTGTTCGTTGCCGCCGCCGGCCGGCTCTCGCCCAAGGCGCTCAACAACGAGATCCGGCACCTGCGCAGCCGGCTGGACCCGCTTGCCGCCTCCCTCCATCCGGCGGTTGCGCGCCTCGTCGATCAGCGGCGCCGCAGCCTCGATCTCGCTGCCCGGCTGCTCGAAGCGGCGGATTATCGCTCGATCCTGCAGCGCGGCTTCTCGGTGGTCACCGATGCCGAGGGGCACATCGTCAAGCATACGGCAGACGTGAAGCCGGGCGACGCCGTCCATATCCAGGTCTCCGACGGCACCATTGGCGCTACCATCGGCAGCGGCCTCGTGGCCCGCAAGAAGGTGCGCCCGCCGCGCGACGAAGAAGGCCAGGAGAGCCTGTTCTGAAAAACGCCACGAACCGCGCTCAGCTATGCTGGCGCGGCTCCGGTCCGACCGGTTTCCAAGTCAGCCGATCTGACCTATATCTGGTGGTGCCATGAACATTTTCGACAAGAGCTTCAGCCCTTCCGAGGCGCAGGTCCGCTACCTTGATGCCGACTATGTCGTGCTGCGCCCCGGCAGCTTTGTGCGCTGCGCCATCACCGGTGTACCGATCCCGCTCGACGAGCTGACGTACTGGAACGTCGACCGGCAGGAACCCTACGCCAACGCCGATGCGGCGCACGAAGCCTACAAGCGGTACGGCCTCAACGCCCGCACCTGAGGCTCAAGGTTTGAAGCCGGTGGCAAGTCGCAGCCGCAGCGGCACCGCCACGCGCCCCGCCTTGCTGAGGCTGATATCCTCGAGCGCGCCCAGCGAGGCGAACTGCTTGTTCAGCGCTGCATCGTCATCGATATGCCCCGGCATGCCGATCAGGATGGCATTCCATCCGGCATAGGCCTCGGGCGGGTTGAGATAGTCGAAATGCCGCGCGTCGCTGCACAGGCACAGCACCGGAATCTGCTTGCCGAGCAGGGCGTTGAGCTCGCCGGCGCGGACCCAGTTGAAGGTGCCGATAAACGTCCGGTCGTCGGCCGGCAGCCCGCGCCTGGCGAGCTCGGGCCGTACGGCATCCCAGGACAGCAGGGCATCGGTCGGATCGGTGCCACCGAACAATTGAAGCGTCTGCTGGTCGAAACTGCCCCAGCGCGCCTGCATCGTCACCACGGTGGCCAGCGCTCCGAGAGCGAGCGCCGTGATCACTACCACACCGATGGCGATCCGTCGGGTGATCCGTCCAGCGTTCGCCAGCCCCTCACCGAGGAGCGGGATGGCGAACAGCCAGCCGGGCATCTGCCAGTGCGGCAGCCCCCGACCGGTCAACGTCAGCGCGGTGAAGATCAGGATCGGCAGTAGCGCCAGGCAGACCAGCAGCCAGCGGCGTGGATTGCTCGCCCCACTGAGGATGCCGCGCACTAGGAACGTTCCCAGCGGCACGGCGATCCACGGCAGCAGGTAGACCGCCTGCGACAGCAGCGATTCGACCGGGCCGAATGGCCGCAACCCGCCGCCGCTGCCGACCCGGCCGCGTCCCGCCTGAAAGGCGAAGGATGCCCAGTCGTTCTGCGCGTTCCACACCAGCACCGGCACGAAGCAGGCGAGCGCGATCGCGGCCGCCAGCCAGGGCCCCGGCTTCGGCAGCCAGCGTCGCCCTTCGCGGGTGGTCGCAAGGAACAGCAGGAGCCCCAGCACCAGCAGCACACCGTGATATTTCGACAGCAGGGCCAGCCCCGCCATCAGTCCGGTCAGGGCCCACAGCCCCAGCCGCTGGCCGTCGCCGGGAACGAGAACGATTCGCGCCGTCAGCAGCGCTGTCGCCAGCGCCGCCGCCAGCAGCGGACCATCCGGGAAGATCAGCCCGAGATGGGCCAGACCGAACACCGGCGCGAGGTTGAAGATCACCGTGGACCACAGCCCGGCGACGGCGCCGAACAACCGGTTCCCCAACGCGTAGATCAGCCACGATGACAGGCCGCCAAGCGCAACGAACGGCAGGCGCAACAGCAGCAGGTCTTCGCTGCCCCAGAGATTGGCCCACAATCCGACCAGCCACAGATGCTGTGGCGGATGGTCGAAATAGCTGAGCGAAAACTGCCGCGCGATGCCGATGCTGTAGGCTTCGTCCACGCCGACCGGCAGGACCGCTGCGAGAGCCAGCCGAACGAATGTTGCCAACGCGATGACGGCCACGGCCAGGCGACCGGCAGACCGAGCTTTGAAGTCCGTACCGGATAGACCTTCGGAAAGGGCAGGCGATTGCATGGACGGTTGGGTCCTCGACCTGCCGCTTGCGTCTACTGCGGCGTGGCTAGCGTTTGTCTGCCATCAAGTCAAATTACCGTCCCGTA
>JAEUMC010000492.1 GCA_016793415.1 Devosia sp.
GTAAAGCCAGAGTTGCGGCACCCGGCGGTGGCCAGGTGTAACGGAGCATGGACGCTATCGGGATTCGGCCTGCGATCACGCGCAACGGCGGGAATGATGCCGCTCGGCGGGATGGTCGGCCGAGCGGCAAAGTGAGGCCCGGGCAGTATCCCGGCGGCGCCGTTCCCTTTTGGTGAAACCGATCGCCGGCAGTCTTATCTAATTGGCGGCGAATGCGGATCAACCGGGAGAGGATCGCCAGTCGGGCGGGAGGCGCGGAAAGCCCCGCGCTAGTCCAGGAACACCTTCACCGTGTCCGAGCGGCCCTCGGCATCCACCACCGAGAGAGTGACGAAGCCTGGGCCATCCGGACGCCAGCTGTTCTGCCGGGCGAAGGCCGAACGCCCGAATGGCGCGCCGTTGGCGAAAAAGGTGAAGGGCGGCACGCCGTTGCGCACCTTGACGATCAGTGGTGCCTCGTTGCCTGAGGCCAGCCCGAGATCGACATCGACGCCATCGGCCGGATAGGCGATCTGCGGCGCCGCATCGCGTTTCACCTTCTGCTCGTCGGGATGACGGAAGCGGCGCAACGGCAGCGGCAGCTCCGAGTTGGAGGCAAAGATCGTTCCCGGCGGGGCGTCGCGCAGCGGCACGGTCTTCTCGGCCAGCCGGTCAAAGCTCTCGAACAGGATCGGCGCCGCCGCCCGGATGCCGGTAATCCCCGGGATCTGCGAGTTGTCGGGCCGGCCGACCCACACCCCGATCACGGTCTTGCCGTCAAAGCCGATGGCCCAGGCGTCGCGATAGCCGTAGGAGGTGCCGGTCTTGTAGGCGATGCGGCCGGCCGAGCCGTTGAGCGGCGGCGGCACGTCGGCGAGGATATTGCCGACATACCAGGCCGCGATCGGATCGAGCACCGGCGCCGGCGTCTCGGTCTCCTCCACCACCGGCTTCACCCCGTCGCGCAGCACCACCGGGGTGCCGCCCCGGCCGATGGCCGCATAGATCGAAACCAGGTCGCGCAGCGTCACGCCGACCCCGCCGAGGCCCACCGCGAGGCTCGGCGCCGTATCGGCGGGCAGCCGCGCCGCCGCATGCGCCCGCTTGATCCTCGCCACCAGCCGGGCCGGCCCGACCGCGTCGAGCACCACCACGGCGGGAATGTTCAGCGATTCCGTCAGCGCCTGCCGGATCGACACCGTGCCGCGGTTGAAGCCATCGAAATTGACCGGCACATATCCGTTGAAGGCCGTCGGCCGGTCCTCGATCAGGCTCTCGGGATGGGCAAGCCCCAGCTCGAAGGCCAGCCCGTAGATCAAGGGCTTCAGGGTCGAGCCGGGCGAGCGCACCGCCTCGGTCATATCGACATAGCCATCGCTTTCGGCATTGAAGAGCCCGGCCGAGCCGACCGAGGCAAGGATATTGCCGGTCTGCTGATCGGCGACGACGATCGCCACCGAGAGCTTCGAGCCGAGCTGCGCCGCGCGATCGGCGCCGAGCCGCTCGAGCTTGGCCTGCAGCTTCCGATCGATGGTGAGTTCGATCCGGCGGGCATTGGGGTGCGCTTTCACTGCTGCCTCGGCGAGATGCGCCGCATACATCGGGAAATCGCGCCGCACCCTGGGCATCGGCTCGAGCTTGGCCGCCTCCGCCTCGTCGGCGCTGATCACCCTGGCGCCGACCATGCGATCGAGCACCAGGTTGCGGGCGCTCCGCGCCACCTCGATATCGCGATCCGGCCGCCGCGCCTCGGGCGATTGCGGCAGCGCCACCAGCAACGCGCATTCCGCCGTGGTCAGCCGGCCCGGCTCCTTGCCGAAATAGGCAAGGCTGGCGGCGCGGATCCCCTCGATATTGCCGCCATAGGGGGCAAGCGTCAGGTAGAGCGTCAGGATCTCGTCTTTGCTGAGGCTGCGCTCCAGCTGGTCGGCATGCACCATCTGGCGGAGCTTGCCGGCAATGTTGCGGGTCGGCTCGCCGCCGATCAGCCGCGCCACCTGCATGGTGAGGGTGGAACCGCCCGAGACGATCCGCCCAGCCCCGGCATATTGCACCGCGGCGCGCAACATCGAGGGCCAGTCGATGCCGTGATGCTCGTTGAAATGCTGGTCCTCATAGGCCAGCAGCATGTCGATGAAGCGCCGGTCGACCTCGTCGATGGTCACCGGCAGGCGCCAGCGGCCATTGGCCGTGGTGAAGGGCCTCAGCAGCAGCCCGGCATTATCGACCACCGCGGTCGATACCGGCACCGCCGACACCACCGGCGTGGGCGGCAAGGTGGCGCGGATATCGCGCAGCACGGCGAGCCCGTACTGGCTGCCGACCAGCGCCACGCCGGCGAGGACGATCAGCGTGGCAGTAAAGAGCCCCGGCGCGCGGAAGCGCCGGGGCTGATGTTTGTGTGCGGCCGTGCTCATGGCCCGGTGACGCCGACCTCGATCTGGCCTGCGTCGGTATTGGCGCGCAGGTCCGGCCGGTACATGTCCTCGACCGTGGCGCCCGGCATCACGAAGCTGCCCGGCGAGACGGCACGCACCATGTAGGCAGTGGTGACGCTCGAGGCCGCGGAGGTGAACTTGAATGCGGCGACGAACTGGTCGGTCCGCGATTCAACATGCGCCGGCG
>JAEUMC010000497.1 GCA_016793415.1 Devosia sp.
GCCAGCATTTCGGCCCGCACTTCGTAGGTTTCGCCTGGAGCCAGGAAGTCGACGTCGGCGGTCAGAAAGCAACTGGTGCCGTCTTCGCCCTGTCGGGTCCGGAAGGCAGGCCGCCAGGCCGCCGATGCGGCGGGCGTCTCGCGCCCACCACGTTGTGTCGGGATCAGATCCAGGCGCGCCCTGAAACGCACTCTGTCAGGCGGCAGCCTTCACGGCGGCCTTCAGCGCCGGAACCAGGTCGGTCTTTTCCCAGCTGAACGAGCCGTCGCGACCGGGCTTGCGGCCGAAATGGCCATAGGCCGAGGTCTTGGCGTAGATCGGCTTGTTGAGGTCGAGATGGGTGCGGATGCCGCGCGGGCTGAGGTCGAACACCTCGCTCAGCACGGTCTCCAGCTTGTCTTCGGCCACTTTGCCGGTGCCATGCAGGTCGACATAGATCGAGAGCGGCTTGGCGACGCCGATGGCGTAGCTCAATTGAATGGTGGCGCGGTCGGCGAGGCCGGCGGCGACGACGTTCTTGGCGAGGTAGCGCGCCGCGTAGGCGGCAGAGCGGTCGACCTTGGTCGGGTCCTTGCCCGAGAAGGCGCCGCCGCCATGCGGGGCCGCGCCGCCATAGGTGTCGACGATGATCTTGCGGCCGGTGAGGCCGGCATCGCCATCCGGGCCGCCGACCACGAACTTGCCGGTCGGGTTGACGTGCCAGACGGTGTCCTTGCTGATCCAGCCCTCGGGCAGCGCGGCGCGCACATAAGGCTCGACGATCTTGCGCACGTCTTCGGACGAAAGGCTGGCATCGACATGCTGGGTCGACACCACGATCTGGGTGACGCCCACCGGCTTGCCATTCTCGTAGCGGATGGTGACCTGGCTCTTGGCGTCGGGGCCGAGCTTGATCGCGGCGCCCTCGCCGGCCTTGCGGGCGATGGTCAGCGCCGCGAGGATCTTGTGCGCATAGTAGATCGGCGCAGGCAGCAGTTCCGGGGTCTCGCGGCTGGCATAGCCGAACATGATGCCCTGGTCGCCGGCGCCGACATCCTTGTTGCCCGACTCATCGACGCCCTGTGCGATGTCGGCCGACTGGCCGTGCAGCAGCACATCGATCTTGGCGGTCTTCCAGTGGAAGCCCGACTGCTCGTAGCCGATCGCCTTGATCGCCTTGCGGGCGGTCGATTTGAACTTGGCCGGGTTGACCACCGGATGGCCGGCGGCGTCGAGCAGCACCTTGCCGTCCTTGCCCTTCTTGAGCAGCGTCTCGGGCACCCGCACCTCGCCGGCAATCACCACGCGGTTGGTGGTGGCGAGCGTTTCGCAGGCGATGCGCACCTTGGCCGGATCCATGCCGGCCTTCTTGGCCTCACGGAACACCAGATCGACGATCTCGTCGGAAATCCGGTCGCAGACTTTGTCCGGATGTCCCTCCGAAACCGATTCCGAGGTGAACAGATAAGAAGACCGAGCCAAGGCGAAACCCCCGAAAAATGGTCAAAAAGTGCGAAAATCGCACAGTTGAGCGGTGTTTTGCCACTCGAGCACTGCGCGGTCAAGTCATATAAAGGAAGCTTTATGTCCCTGTTGGGCGCTGTTGCAGAAAATTCATGCGATGCGGCGCGGCCGACGCGCCGCGACCAGTGAGCCGAGAATGCCGAGAACCACTGCGCCCCAGAACGTCAGGTCGCCCAGCCGGTTGAACAGCGTGCCGCCGGGCACCGGCTCGGACGGCACCACGTCGAGCACTCCGACTTGCTCCTCGGCCAGCTGCGAGACCACCCGGCCGAGCGGATCGACGCTCAGCGTCACCCCGGTATTGGCGGCGCGCAGCAACGGCAGCCCGGTTTCGACGGCCCGCATCCGCGCGTGATGGGCGTGTTGCGCCGGGCCGATCGAGCCCATGAACCAGGCATCGTTGGTGACGTTGAGGATGAACTGCGCCTGTGTGGGGTCCCCGATATCCCCGGGGAACACCGCTTCGTAGCAGACCAGCGCCAGGAAGGGCGGGGTACCCGGCGGGCTCATCAGCCGGCGGCCATCGCCGGCCGCCCAGCCATTGGTGCCGGGGACGAACTGGTTGATGCCGAACAGCCGCCAGAAACTCTGGAACGGCAGATACTCGCCGAACGGCACCAAGTGCGATTTGTCGTAGCTCGCCACCACCTCGCCATTGCTGTTGATGGCAAGGATCGAGTTGTAGCCGGGGTTGTCCGGAATCGGCAGGCCGTCATCGCCGAGCGGCTCGCGCGGCGCGCCGGTGAGCAGCAAGGTCGTGTCGGGCAGCATGCGGGCGATGCGCGCGATGCCGTCCGGATAATTGGTGAGAAAGAACGGAAACACCGATTCCGGCCACACCAGGTGGGTGATGCCGCCGAGGCCGGGATCGGTCGGTGTCAGCCGGCTTTCCGACAGGCTGATCAACTGGTTGATGATGGCGTCCGGGTCGGCCACCGACCAGTCGGCATGCTCGAGGATCATCGGCTGTACCATGCGCACCTTCATGTCGGTGCGGGCGGTGAGCGTCGTCGAAGTGAGCCGCCAGTTGCCATAGGCGACCTGTGCGGCGATCACCGCGATGGCCAGAAAGATCGGGATCAGACGCCGTACCAGGCCGCGCTGGTCGGCCGGCCAGATCAGCGCCGGCGTCATGGCGATCAGCGCCGCGATGAAGGTCAGCCCATAGCTGCCGACCACCGAAGCAAGCTGCAGCATCTCGTCATTGGCGGTGAGCGCATAGCCGAGCAGATCGAACGGGAAGCCGGTGAACAGATGCCCGCGTCCCCATTCGGCCAGCGCCAGAAAGCTGGCGAGCGTGACGATGCGGAACGCTCCACCCGACCAGCAGAGATGGGCGAGCGCACTCCCCAGTCCCCAGAAGATCGAAAGGATCGCTGCCAGCCCGACAATGGCGAATGGCATCAGGGCGAGGAAGAAACCGCCCTCCTGCAGGAAGGCCGCGCCCAGCCAATGCAGCGCCGCGGTGAAATAGCCGAGCCCGAAGCCGAAGCCGATCTGGAAGGCCGGACCGACCAGCCGGCGCCAGCCGCGGCGATGCTCCGCGCCGTCGAGGGCCCAGACCCAGATCGGCAGGGTGAGAAACAGCGCCGGCAACAGGAAAAACGGCGGCGCCGACGCTGCAGCGATCGCCCCCGCCACCACGACGATGAGGAAGCGCCGCCAGCCATGGCTCAGCATCACGGTCTCGGCGAGCCAGGTCATGCGGCGCTCGAATCACAGGGCATATTGGCAAGGTCGCGAGGTGGGCGCGCCGGGTCAAGCTCGGCTTGGCTGACCGCACTTGCGCTAGCGCAACCGTGATCAAGCGCCGGGGCGCGACCGCTTGCCAGCATGGGGCCCGTGAAACAGGGAGACGATGGTGACGAACTGGACCAGGGCAACGCCGGAAGCGGCGGGTTTTGCCGCCAATCTTGAGAGGAAGCTCGCCGCGGGGTTCGAATCGGGGCTGCTGTTGCCGATCCATGCGCTGCTGGTCAGCCGTAGCGGCACGCTGGTGCTCGAGCAGTATTTCGAGGGCGAGGACGAAAGCTGGGGGGATCCGCTTGGCCCGGTGCAGTTCGGACCGGCTGTCCTCCATGACCTCCGCTCGGTGACCAAGAGCATTGTCGGGCTGCTCTACGGCATCGCGCTGGAGCGCGGGCTGGTGCCGGCGCTCGACGCGCCGGTGATCGATAGCTTCCCGGAATATCCCGACCTCGTCGCTGATGCCGAGCGGCGCAAGGTGACGGTCGCGCATACCCTGACCATGACCATGGGCATGGAGTGGGACGAAAACAAACCCTATACCAACCCCACCAATTCCGAGATCGCCATGGAGATGGCGCCGGACCGCTATCGCTTCATCCTCGATCGTCCGATCATCGGCGCACCCGGCGAGAAGTGGATCTATTCCGGTGGCGCCGTGGCCTTGATCGGCGCCCTGATCGAGCGCGGCTCCGGCCGGACGCTTCCGGACTTTGCCCGCGAGGCGCTGTTCACGCCCCTGGGCATCACTGATTTCTACTGGCTGGCGGGCAGCGATGGCGTGGCCTCTCCGGCCTCCGGCTTGCGCCTCACCGCACCCGACCTGTTGCGGATCGGTGCCATGCTGGTCGACCAGGGCCGGTTCGAGGGGCGGCAGGTGGTGCCCGCGGCCTGGATCGACGCGTCGTGGACGCCAGCCATCCAGACCTGGGACGGGCTCGGCTACGGCCGGCTCTGGTACATTCACGAGGCGCCGGCGCCCGGTTACGACAAGCCGCTGCGCTGGGTCGGCGCCTTCGGCAATGGCGGCCAGCGCCTCTGGCTGGCCCCCGAAGCCGGCCTCGCCTGCGTCATCAATTCCGGCGATTACAACAAGTTCGATCGCTGGGTGACCCCGGCTCGCATCTGGCGCGAAATCGTGGTGGGGAACCTGGTGCGGGCTTGAGGCCCGCGAAGCAGGCAGTCGGCAGAGAGGGATATCCAGCTTAGACTCTACTCCGCCGCCGGCGCCGGACTATCCTCCGGCGCCGTGATCGCCGGTGGCTTGGGCGGCCGCGGTTTCGGCTGCTTCAGCCGCTTGATCTTGACGCGTTTGACCTGGCGACTGTCGGCCTGCAGGATTTCGAACTCGAACCCCTTGATGCCGTTGACGTGCTCGCCCTTGGCCGGCACGTGGCCCGCCAGTTCGAACACCAGGCCGCCCAGCGTATCGACTTCATCGGCATGGCTGCCGGGGTCGAAATCCGGGCCAATCACTTCCTGCACTTCCTCGAGCTCGGCGCGGGCCGAGGCGATGAAGACGTTGGAATTGACCTTGCGCACCAGCGCCACGTCGTCGTCGTGCTCGTCCTCGATCTCACCGACCACCGCTTCCAGCAGGTCCTCGATGGTGACGAGGCCGTCGGTGCCGCCATATTCGTCGATCACCACCGCCATGTGCACGCGTTTGAGCTGCATCTGCTGCAACAGGTCGCCCACCGGCATCAGCGGCGGCACGAACAGCACCTGGCGCACCAGGTCGAGCTTTTCGAGTTTTGAACGCAACGGCGTCGAGACCAGCTTCACCGGCACCGTGGCTTCCGGGTCGGTCACCGGTTCGGTGATCCGGCGCAGCGCATCCTTGACGTGAATGAAGCCGGTAATGTTGTCGAGGCTGTCGGTATAGACCGGCATGCGCGAGTGTCCGACCTGCCGGAAGCGGGTCACCAGCACGCCGAGCGTCTCCGAGCTCTCGATCGCCTCGATATCGGCGCGCGGGATCATCACGTCCTCGACCCGCTTCTCGGCGAGGTCGAGCACGTTCTTCAGGATCGTACGTTCGGACTGGGTGAAGTCGGCGGTGCCGCCGTTGTTCTCGCTTTCGAGCGCCACCTCGAGGTCGTCGCGCAGCGACACGGTGCGCATGGCGATGAGGCCGCGCAGGCGGTTCCAGAGCTTCTGCCCCCACGTAACAGTGGGGGCGGGACTAGAAGGAGGCTCGTTGTTGGACTTGGTTTGCGCCGGCTTTTTGGGCGGCGCGGACGGACTGTCGGAGTCGTTCATCTCAATGGCCGCATGCGGCCTTCAATTCATCGGAGGGTGTAATTTAGCTATCGGCGTAGGGATCGGCAATGCCGAGGCTCGCGAGGATCTCGGTTTCGAGCCCCTCCATTTCCTCGGCGTCCTCGTCCTCGATATGGTCGTAACCAAGCAGATGCAGGAAGCCGTGCACCACCAGGTGGGTGAAATGCGCTTCGAAGCTGATGCCCATCTCCTCGGCTTCCTTTTCCACCGTCTCGCGCGCCAGCGTGATATCGCCGAGCAGCCCCGAAACCGGCGCGAACGGCTCGATCTGCGGGAAACTCAACACGTTGGTGGATTTGTCGAAGCCGCGCCACTGCCGGTTGAGTTCGCGCTGCTCGGCATCATCGGTAAGCACCACCGACACCTCGGTGACGCCCGTCACCTCGGCTTCAGATAGTCTCAGCGCTTCGCGAATGGCGGTTTCGGCCACGGCCTCGAGGGTGTCGGGCCAGCCCTCCGCGTTGACCGCGAAGGCGATTGATAATGGGGCTTGCATCAGGCCTTCGTGTTGTTCTCGGCCAGCCGGCGCGCCGTATCGGCCTCGTAGGCGCGGACGATCCGGCCTACCAGCGCGTGACGCACCACGTCCTTGTCGTTGAAGCGCGAAATATGCACGCCCTCGATGCCGTCGAGCAGCTGCACCGCCTCGATCAGCCCGGATTTCTCGCCGCGCGGCAGGTCGACCTGGGTCGGGTCGCCCGTGACGATCATCTTGGAATTCTCGCCCAGGCGGGTCAGGAACATCTTCATCTGCATCGAAGTGGTGTTCTGCGCCTCATCGAGGATCACCACGGCATTGGCGAGGGTGCGGCCGCGCATGAAGGCGAGCGGCGCCACTTCGATGATGCCCGAGGTGATGCAGCGTTCCACATGTTCGGGGCGCATCATGTCGTAGAGCGCGTCATAGAGCGGACGCAGGTACGGATCGACCTTGTCCTTCATGTCGCCGGGCAGGAACCCGAGGCGTTCGCCGGCTTCGACCGCCGGACGGGAAAGGATGATGCGGTTGATGTCGCCGCGCTCCAGCAGCGTCGCGGCGTGGGCGACGGCGAGATAGGTCTTGCCGGTACCGGCCGGGCCGACGCCGAACACCAGCTCGGACCGATCCATGGCCCGCATATAGGCGTCCTGCGCCGGGGTGCGCGCGACGATGGTGGCCTTGCGGGTGGCGATCTGCGCCATGCGCACCCTGCCCTTCTTCTCGAGCGTGGGCAGCGTCAGCTGGCTGTCCTCGGTCTCGATCATGCGGATGACGCCGTCGACGGTCGACACCTCGATCTGCTGGCCCTCTTCGAGCTGCTCGTAGAGCGACTCGAGGACGCGCCGCGCCTGGTCGACGGAGGTGGCGCCGCCCTTCAGCATGACGTGGTTGCCACGCGGCGTCGCCTGCACCGACAAGCGCTGTTCGATCAAAGCCAGGTGCTGGTCGAAATCGCCGTAGAGCTGCGCGGCGAGCTTGTTGTCTTCGAAGGCGAGTTCAAGCTGGGAGGACGGGCCGTGGTCGGTAGACGGGGGCAAATGCCTGCTCAAATCTCTGGGGCTCCTTGGGGCGGCCTCTCAGATATGGGCCGCGATGGCTTGAGACTCAATAACGCTAGCAGGATTCGGTTCCGCGACTGTGACAATCTTGCCGATGAGGGAATTATTCCGGGCCTCGACGATCTCGACCGGAATGATCTGGCCGATCAGCCGGGTAGGGCCCTCCATGTGCACCGCCTGCAGGTACGGCGAACGGCCGCCGATCTGGCCGGGCTGGCGGCCGGGCTTCTCGATCAGCACCGGGAGCGTGCGGCCGACCACCGAGCGGTGGAAGGCGTGCATCTGGCCGTTGATCTGCTCGTTGAGCCGCTGCAGGCGCTCGGTCTTTTTCGGCTCGGTGACCTGGTTCTCCATCGACGCGCCGGGCGTGCCGGGGCGGATCGAATACTTGAAGGTGTAGGCCG
>JAEUMC010000523.1 GCA_016793415.1 Devosia sp.
GCTGTCGAAAACGATCCGCCCCATGCCGTCTATGTCGATGCCGAGGATGGTCGCGGTCGTCGTCATCCGCGCTTCGTGCTCGTCGATATGCATGGTCTGCTTCATCGGCATCAGCGCCTTGAGCAGCCCGACGGTCTCCGAGGTGCCGTCGATCATCCGCCGGTCGAGGTCGAGGACGGCCTCGGCGCGCAGCAGTTCGAGCACCGTCACGAGGATCAGCGAGCCGCCGACTGTAAGTTTTTCGGGTGGAATGTTGTCGAAGCCGAACCTTGCCCTGAGCATCAGGATCGAGTTGGTGCCGGCAAAGCCGACATCGCCGATCAGCGTGATGGCGTAGGGGCGCTGCACCCGGGCTCGCACCTCGACCGGAAAGATGGTGAACGGCCCGGCCGCGATCGCGACCGGCAGCGTGATGCGAACTTCCGGGATGAATACTCCCTTGGGGGTCAGCTCCATGCCGTCGACGCCGATGGCCGTGATGCCCAGATCGACTTTGCCCGAGGCGCGCAGGCCGACGCGACGGGGGATCAGCTCGACCGAGAAGTCGCCGCCCAGGGCACCTGCCACCTGCTTGAAGGCAGCGTTGAACAGCGTGTCCTTGTCGTCGATATGGATCGAGACATTGCCGTTCTTGAGGTTCAGCGTAGCGGTGCCAGCGAGGCTCGAACCGAGGCCGGGCACAGGTGCATTGAAGGTGGCGACCAACGTGCCTTCGGCAGCCGAGATGGCGATCCCGGTCACGTACTCGCTGACATCGCTGGGCAGCAGCGCGGTGAGCTTGTTCGACAGCACCGCCTCGATCGCCGCGATCGTCGCCTTCTCGTCGATCCGCAGCCGGGCCCCGTCAAAGGCGATGCCCGGCAGCGGGATACAGCCGAGCAGGCTGGTTTCGACGCTCAGTTCCATAACGATGCCGCTTGGGCCGACCGTCACCCGGGAGGCGCCACAGGCGGTCAGGGCGAGCGGCAGCCAGCTGTTGACCTTGCTCACCACCATGGCGCTGAGCCGGCGCTTATCCTCGTCCTTCAGGTCAGCCTGGCTGAAATCGACGGCCGGCGGCGTGGCAGCGATCCGCACCCGTTCGATGGTGGCGCTCTCGCCGAAGGCGCTGACTTTCAGCGTCCTGTTGCCGTCCGCCTGCCGCGCCGAGAAGTCGAGGCCGAGGCCGACCGTGGCGGCGCTCTCCTTGATGGCCTGCATCGCCTTGTCGATCTCGGCGTCGATCAACTGGCCCGCCGCCGCGTCCAGCCGCTGCGCGGCAAGGTTTATCCAGGCCTTGCCATTGGCGACCGCCTTGCTGGCGAGCTCGGCATAGAGCGGGGGCAGGCCGAGACCGCCATTGCCCAGTTGCAGCGGGCCGGTCACCTCGATCAGTTCGGTGTCGCCGCCGGTCAGCTGGCCGATATCGAGGCCCAGTGTCAGCAGAACCTGGTCATCTTTCACCGCCACGCGCTGGATCAGCAGCGCCTTCGAGACCGCGGCTACGAATGGCTCGGCGTCGCCGGCGAGCTGGTCGAGATGCGCCCGCATCTGCTCGCCCAGCGCGTGCTGGGTTGCGATCACGCCGGCGAGTGCGGCGCGAAACGCCGGGGTCAGGTCGCCAGACAGTTCGATCTTGGGGGGGGCACCCTCAGCCAGCACCAGGTCGATGCTGCCGAGCTCCAGCGTGCCGGCGCTCAGCTCGGCCCTGGCTTCCAGCCAGTTGGCGCTGTCCTGGCGTTCCGGCGGCACGATGGACACGCTGCGCAGCACCGCGGTGAGCGGGCCGAGGCTGACGCCGCGCTCGCCGACCTTGGCACTCAGCTCCGCATTGAATGCTGCAACCAGCCCGTTCAGATCGAACAGCGTCGCGATGTCAGGCTCACTCTGCAGCTTGCCGTCGACGACAAGGGGCACGCGTGCCTCGTGCCGCCGCCCGACCAGGGGTACCTCCACCGTCGTCAGCAGCGTGACCGAGCGGAGATCGGCCGAGAACTCGAGCCGCGCCGCGCTCAGCTCGATCGAGCGCGGCATCGGCAGCGCAGCGTCGACCCGATTCAACAGGTTCGACAGGCCCTCGCGCAGGCGGTCGACATTGGTGCGCTGCACCAGGGTGCCGGGCAGAGCGTCGAGCCGCAGCTTTCCCTCGCCCTCGCGCAGGTGGCTGATGGTGACGCCGAGCGGGAAGATCTGCTGCAGTTCGGCGAGGCACTTCCAGTCAGCCTGCGGCGCCAGGTTCTTGTCGGCATCGAATACCTCACGCACCGGCACGGTAATCACCGCCGCCAGTTCTGCCGTGATCGCTCCATCCTCGGAGCGCTCGAGCTGGCGCAGGGCCAGTTCGAAGCGGGCCTCGTCGTCAGCGGCGCCGGACACCTGGATCGGCCGTTCGGCGATCATGTAGAGGGTGGCCTTGTCGGTTGCCGGGCAGGCGGCATCGGCCATGACTTCGACGGCATCGGCCGCGGCGAGCACCGGCAGGGAGGCGACGAGGGTCGTAAGCTCATCCCTGAGCTCGGCCAGTGCCGCGCTGCCGCGCGCGATGGCCGGGCTGACCGTGTCAGGCAATCGTGGTATCACCGGAGCGGCTTTGAAGGCTGCCTCGATTTCGACCGCGTCGCTGCTGAGTTGCTTGATAGCCTGCAGCAGTTTGGGCGAGCGGGCCAGATAGCCCGACGCCGAAGCGGGCAGCGCTGCCCACAGACGGGCCACGGCAACCACCTGCGCGGCGGTGGCGGCGCGCGCCGCTTCCGCCCGCATGACCCCGACCAGTAGCGGCTGCATCTCGGTGAGAGCTAGCTGAGGGCGCCCTTCCTGCTCCCTGAGGCGGATCACCTCGGCGACCAGAGCGGGCCAGATGACGTGCAGTGTGCCCTTGGCCTCCACCATCTTGTCATTGATCGGCAAGCGCCCCAGCGACAGCGGGTCGGCGACGTCTGCCACCATGCCGTCCCGCGGGATCGACTGCAGCCAGCTCCCGAAGCTCGTCGTGTCGGCCGGGAAGGGTGGATTGGCCTGGGCGGCGAGCAGTTCCGGCGTCAGTTTGCACTGAGCTGCAAGATCGAGGCCGGGTGTCGAAGTGGAACCGACAAAGCAATCGAGGCTCACGCAGCGGCCGAGATCCAGCCCCACTGCCGTACACAGCTTTGCCGGCAGTGCCCGCCAGCCGATCGGCGCAAAGGCGGTGAGCGCAGTGTCGGGCGCAGCCGACTGCAGCAACTGCAGCAGTTCTTCGGCAAGGTCGGTACGCTCAACCACCATTTGCAGCGCATCCGACACGTCCGCGTCGGAAGTATCGGCGTCCGTCCCGGCGGCAGATAGGAACTGGCGCAGCAACTGGCTGTCAGCTTGCGAGGGGGAGAGGCTGGTCTGAGCCCAGGCGCTGGCGGCCCATATTGCCGCTGAGCAAAGAAATGCCACCATTAGCGCGATGCGCGAAATCATGCGAAGACACAAGCGCATTCTCCACAGACTAGCGGGTCAATTGGCGATGCGTGGCTCGCGCAACTGAGTTCTCAGTTGCAAAAATATTGTCTCTCGGAGCGCTTCAATTGCAACGATATTCGGAACTTGTCCACAATTGCGACAAATTGGGTCGCGCGGGACGTATTGCTGGCCGGATGCTGGCGCTCGGAGAAATAGTCAGGAGACTGCACGATGGCTGCGGCACTGGTGATCGACGCCGTTTCTCTCCCCGCCAGGGAGAGAAACGGCCGATTGTCTCCTAAAAGCTCCCGCCAAGCGACGCGCTCGCCTGGTGCGATTGGCCATTGGCGGAGAAGCGCCCGTCGTAGTTGGCGCCCAGCGACAGGCCGTTGTCGAGTTCGTAGGCGAAGCCGGCGCCGAGGCGGACCCAGCTCATGTCGGCGGGTGCGCCGCTGATGGTGAAGGGGCCGCTGCTCCCGTCGAAGCTGAATGCCGCGGTCCCGGCGGCGTCGGTGAGGCGCTGCTCATAGAGTGCCCGGCCCTCGAGCGCCAGCGCGCCGCTTTCCAGCGCCACCTGCTGGCCGACGGACAATCCGAGCCCCGCGGCGGCGCCGAGCTTGCCCTCGGCTTCGGCGGTGAGGTTGAAGGCGCCGGCACCGGTTTCGCTGAAGCCGGGTCGGCCGAGCCAGCCGACGGCGAGGGTGCCGAGCGGGGCGACGCTCAGGCCATGGCCCAGCTCGAACGCATGCGAGGCCTCGAGCTGCAGGCCAATCGCCTGCGCCCAGTAGTCGGCATGCGCCACCTCGGTGCTGCCGCCGACGGCGATCGTGCGGTCGGTGGCGACATGGCCGGCGCCTGCCGAGAGCGCGCCGACAAGCGTGGTGGCGCCATCGCTCCAGCCGCCATAGGCGGCGGCCGAAAGGCTGTCGAACGCCGTTTCGGAGTTGCGCGCGGTGACGATGCCCACCCCGTGCTGGTAGCCCAGCGCCACGCCGCCAAAGCCGGTGCCCGAGCCGAGATCGACTTCGTTCTCGTAACCAAGGGCCAGCCCGCCAGTGCTCCATTCGATGGCAGCGGCATTGCCGTCGCCCTGGAGCTGGCCATAGCTGCCGAGCGCGCCGAACCAGGGGCGTGCGGTGCCGGCCGCGGTGGCGTCGTCGATGGCGCGGACCCCGAGGTTGCCCGGCGCCGCCGCATAATTCATCGGCCCCGCCGCCGCGCCGGCGCCCGCGAGCCCGGCCGCGGTGCGGCGGTTCACCGTCCGGCCGAGTGCGTCAAAGCTCTGCTCCAGCACTTGCTGCATCGAGACATGCGCCTCGCCCGAAATGGCGTCGAGGGCACCAGGCGCTTCCTCCTCGCTCAGCCCCTGGAACAGGTCGAACCCGGCATTGCCTGCTCCCAGCGCGAACAGCGCGTCGCCGGCGGCGCACTGGTTGGCGGTGCTGTTCTCGAGGCAGAAGCTCACCGCCTCCATGGCCGAGGTCAGGTAGAAATTCTGCCCGTCATGCGAACCGGTGAAGTTGAGAGAGGCGAAATTGTCGATGATCTCCGGCGCTTCGGCGACGGTGAGGTTGCCGGGAGC
>JAEUMC010000276.1 GCA_016793415.1 Devosia sp.
CCCAGCCCCTCCCCTCAAGGGGGAGGGGAGCCGCCCCTACGGTTCGCGGTGGCTGACCCAGGGCATCTGGGTGGCGAACTTGCCGCCGGAGACGTCGATCATGGTGCCGGTGATATAGGACGCGAGGTCCGAGGCGAGGAAGCAGATCAGGTTGGCGACATCCCTGGGGCTGCCCCAGCGGCGCAGCGTCAAGGTATCGAGCAGCCGGCTCTTTTCGGCATCGGTGCGATCGGCAAAGCGGTTCATCGCCGTGGGGATCATGCCCGGGGCGTAGCAGTTGACGGTGATCTCGTGCGCGCCAAGTTCGCCGGCGAGCACCCGGGTGAAGCCTTCGACGCCGGACTTGGAGGCTGCATAGGCGGCGCCGCCGACCGACGGGATGATGGCGGCGAACGACGCCGCATTGAGGATGCGGCCGGAGCGCTGGCGCTTCATCACCGGAACCACCGCCTGGCACATCAGGAAGGTGCCCTTGAGGTTGACGTCGAGGTTGAGGTCCCAGGTCTCCTCGGAGAGCTCCTCGACCCGGGCGCCGCCGGCGACGCCGGCAATGTTGAACAGGATGTCGATGCGGCCAAAGTCCTGTTCCACCGCCGCAACCGCAGCCCGGTTGTCCTCGGGCTTGCGCACATCGCAGAGCAGCTGCAGGCCGGCCCAGCCATTGCGCTGCCACTCCTCGGCCACCTGATCGAGCAGCTCCTGGCGGATGTCGGTGACGACGACGATGGCGCCCTCGCCGGCCAGCGTCTTGGCGATTTCGTTGCCGATGCCGCGGCCGGCGCCGGTGACGATGGCCACCTTGTTCTTGAGATCGATCAGCATGTTCAGACCACCGTGTTTGAAATGGGTTCGCCGGCGAGGCCGGCCTCGAGATTTTCCATCCGGACCTCGGGGAGGCCGGGCGCACTAATGTGCAGCGACGCCGGTCCGGCGGCGCGGATGAACACCACCGCGCGCCCGTCGAAGCTGCGGCGCGCCGGAACATTGTAGGGTGTGATATCGCCGAGATCGCCGCTCTCGATGCCGAGCAGCTCACCACCACCGACCTCGACGGTCAGCATCAGCTCATTGCGGGCCAGCTCACCCTGGGCGTCCCGCAAAGTACATTCGACCTGGATGATGCCGTCCCCCGCAAGACCGGCCGCAGCAAAGCGGCGGGCGGCGCCGGTCGGCGCCTGCCAGACAGCGGCATCGATCCGCACAGCGTCGCCGCGCGGCCCGAAGGTGTCACGCGCCACCACTGCACCGTCCCTCAGGGTCTCCAGCAGCAACGGCGCCGATGAGGAGAGCGGCCCGGCGACCCAGTAGCCATAGGCGTCGTCGCGGATGAGCGGTATTTCGGTGCCGCCGCAGCGCAGTCGCGGCTCGCCATTGGAGAAGCAGATGAGCTCAGCCGTCCCGCCGGTGATATCGTCCCAACTCCGCCCGATCGGATGCGACCAGAGGTTCTTCGCCTCGTCGCCGCGCCGACGGGTGGCGATGTAGGCTACCGGCTCATCCGACCACCAACTGCGGCGCAGTTGGGCGCTGTGCTTCAGGTAACCGGCGAGGGTCAGCAACCCGGCGCGCGAGCCGTGATAGGGCCAGCGGTCGGTCTCGCCGAGATAGTCGATGCCGGTCCACAGGTACTGGCCGGAAATGTAGTCGTTGTCGACCACCGCCCGCCATTCCGGATAGCCGTGGCCGTTCTCGCTGCCGATGATCGGCTGGGCCGGGAACTTCTGGTGATCGGCTGGATAGAGGTGTTCCTTGTAGTTGTAGCCGACGAGATCAAGCGGCTTGAGGAAGCCGGTGTAGCGGGAGAGCTCGGGGAAAGCGGCGCCCACTGTCACGGGCCGGGTCGGATCCTTGGCTTTGACGATGGCGGCCAGCCGGCGCGAGATGGTGGCGAGGCGCCGCGCATCGGGGCGGTTCGGATCATAGGCGCGCTGCTTGGCCGACTTGTTGGCGTCGTTGTTGCCGGTCATCGCCTCGAACATGGCGCTGGCATAGGGATCGTTGGGGTAGTCGATCTCGTTGCCGGTGCTCCAGGCGATGATCGAGGCATGGTTGCGGTGCGCATCGATCATGTTGACGAGGTCGCGCTCGCCCCACTCATGGAAATCGCGGGCATAACCCTGGTGCCGCGGCGGGTAGACATTGTGCCCCTGCCACCACTTGTTCTTGGCGTTCTCCCACTCGTCGAAGGCTTCGTCGATGACGAAGAAACCGAGCGCATCGCAGAGCCGATAGAGCTCGGGCGCATGGGGATTGTGGGCCATCCGCACGCCGTTGCAGCCCAACTGCTTGAGGGCGAGCAGCCGGCGCAGCCAGACCTCCGATGGCACAGCGGTGCCGAACGGCCCGGCATCCTCATGCAGGCAGACGCCCTTCAGGGTGCGCGGCTCGCCATTGATGAAGAAGCCGCGTTCGGCATCGAAGCGGAAGGTGCGGATGCCGACGATCTCCTCGTAGACGGCGCTTTTGCCACCGCCCCAGGTCAGCGTGCTGGTGAGCCGATAGAGGTTCGGGCTGGTGTCGGACCACTGCTCGGGCTGCGGCACCGTTGCCGTGACAACGGTCTCGGCGGATGCCCCGGCGGCAAGCTCAGCGGTGGCTTC
>JAEUMC010000624.1 GCA_016793415.1 Devosia sp.
ACGACTGGGGGATGCGGCATTCGCCGGCGCTGAAGGCGCTGGGCGGGGCGCTGGAACAGTTCGACAAATCGGTGAAGGCGATCGGCCAGTTGCTGCGCGGCGAACAGATTGATGCGCTGCTGCTGATGGGGGCCGGGGCAATGGCGCCCGAGCTGCGCCAGTTCGAGCAGGACCTCAACGCCATCCTCGTCGAGCGCGAGGAAGCCTTGCTGGCGCGGGCGCATCTGGAAGCCAAGATGGAGGCGATCCTCCGCGCCATCGACCGCTACCGGGCGAGCGTAACGAGCCTCGCCGAACTCGCCGACCAGAGCCGGGCCGGCCTCACGGTCGCCTCGAGCGCCATCGAGAAGGGGCGGGCCAAGGCGCAGTCGGTGCGGGCGCTGGAGCGACAGGCCGTGGCACTGGCGGCGGACGCGGCGCTGGCGGTGCAGCGCACCAGCGCTTCGGTGGGTGGCGTCGAGCACACCACGGCCGAGATCGACCGGATGGTGTCGAGCATCGAGGATGTGAGCTTCCGCACCAACCTGTTGGCGCTCAACGCCGCGGTGGAGGCGGCGCGGGCCGGTGAGAAAGGGGCCGGCTTCGCGGTGGTGGCGGCCGAGGTCCGTACCCTCGCGCAGGCGACGCAGAAGGCGGCGCGCGAGATCAAGTCGCTGGTCGGCACGTCGCGGCGCGAGGCCAGCGCCTCGGTCGAGGAAGCGGCATCGCTCAAAAAGATTCTCTCCGGTCTCGGCGGACATTTAGAGAATCTAAGCAATGAGACGGACATGATCGCCGGTGCACTGGATGAGGGCAGCGGCGCCATCGCCCGGCTGGACGGCAGCGTGGCTGCAGTCGGCTCGGAAGCGGCGAAAGCCCTGCAACTCCCGGCGCGCAAGCGGGCCTAGAAGGGGCCCAGCAGGGGGCGATATGGATCAGGGCGAATTTGCCCTCAGTGACCGCGAGTTCAATCGGGTCAAGGCACGCGTCTATCAGGAAGCCGGAATCTCGCTGTCGGAGGCCAAGCGCACCCTGGTGGTGTCGCGGCTCGGCAAGCTGGTTCGCGCGCTCAGGCTCAACTCGTTCGATGCCTATCTCGACTATCTCGAGCGACAGGGCACGGCTGATGATGCGCAGGAATTCATCAACGCGCTGACCACCAACCTGACGCGGTTCTGGCGCGAAGATCATCACTTCGACCATCTCGAGAACTATGTGCGCCAGCTGATGGCGCAGCGGCCGCGGATGGGCGCCAATGGCCGCCCCAAACTGCGGATCTGGTCCGCCGGCTGCTCGACCGGGCAGGAGCCCTATACGATCGCGTTGAGCCTCATTTCGGCTTTCCCCGAGTTGAAGCGCTGGGACTTCCGCATCCTTGCCACCGACATCGACACCAATGTGGTGGCGAAGGCGGCGGGTGGGGTCTATCCGGAGGCGGAACTCAACGGCTTGTCGCGCGAACGGGCGGCGCTGTTCGATCGGGCCGGCGCCGGTCAGGTGCAGATCCCGATGGCGGTGCGCGAGCTGATCGCGTTCAAGCCGC
>JAEUMC010000629.1 GCA_016793415.1 Devosia sp.
GAAATACTCGATCGCCCCGGTATTGGCGGCCTGGTAATCGAGCCTGAGCCCGTTGAACACGTCCCAGCCGAACACCCCCTGGAAGGCGATGTTGTGGACGGTCATCACCGTCTTCACCCGGCTCGGCGCGTTGAACGCCACATAGGCCGGCGCCAGCCCCGACTGCCAGTCGTGGCAGTGCAGGATGTCCGGCTTGTAGCCTTCGATGGCGCCCCGCGACAGCTCGTAGGCAGCATAGCTCAGCGCCGCGAAGCGCTGCCAGTTGTCGGGCCAATCCTTGCCGTCGGAGCCGACATAGGGGTTGCCCGGCCGGTCGTAGAGGTGCGGCGCGTCGATGGCGATGACGTCGAGACCATTCGCCCTCCCTGCCACCAATCGTGCCGTGCCGCCGAAGAAATCGTCGAACCACAGCACCTGCCGTCCGTCCGCCAGCCCTGCCATCACCTTGGGGTAGCCCGGCAGCAGCACGCGCATGGAAACGCCATGCGGCGCCAGCGCCGCCGGCAGCGCGCCGACGACATCTGCGAGGCCCCCCGTCTTGATCAGCGGGTAGGCCTCCGAGGCGACGGACAGGACTTCGATCATCTGCTCCGCCAGTTACTTGCTCGCCAGGTACTTGTCGATCATCGGCTGGGTGATCAGCGTCACGCCGTCGGCAGTGCGGCGGAACCATTGCGCGTCGAACGCCGGGTCCTCGCCGATCACCAATCCCTCGGGCACATGCACGCCGCGATCCACCACCACTTTCTTCAGCCGCGCCCCGCGGCCGATCGTGCAGTAGGGCAGCACCACCGCCTCGTGCAGTTCCGAATAGGAGTGCACCCGGCTGCCGGTCGAGAGCAGCGTTCGATCGAGCGCGCCGCCAGAGATGATGCAATCGCCCGAGACCAGCGAGTTCACCGCCGAGCCGCGGCGGCCGTCGAAATCGTGCACGAACTTGGCCGGCGGGGTGATCTCGGCAAAGGTCCAGATCGGCCAGTCGCGATCGTAGAGATCGAGCTGCGGGGTCACGTCGCAGAGGTCGATATTGGCTTTCCAGTAGGCGTCCACGGTTCCCACGTCGCGCCAGTAGGCCACATCCTCGTTGGCCGAACGGACGCAGGAGCGCGGGAAGCGATGCGCCCAGGCCGAGCCGTTCTTGACGATATAGGGGATGATGTCCTTGCCGAAATCGCGCGACGAGCCTTCGGTCGCGGCATCGCGGCGCAACTGCTCCATCAGGAAGCGCGTCTCGAACACGTAGATGCCCATCGACGCCAGCGCATAATCCGGCTTGTCGGGGATACCAGGCGGATCCTTCGGTTTCTCGACGAAATCGACGATGCGGTCGCGCCCGTCGACGGCCATCACGCCGAAGCCGGTGGCTTCCATGCGCGGCACCTCGAGGCAGCCGATGGTGACATCGGCCCCGGTGTCGACATGCTGCCGGAGCATGATTTCATAGTCCATCTTGTAGATGTGGTCGCCCGCCAAGAGCACGATGTAGCGCGGGCCGTAATCCTCGATGATGTCCATGTTCTGGTACACGGCATCGGCGGTGCCTTCATACCATTGCGTCTCGGACACGCGCTGCGAAGCCGGCAACACGTCGAAGCTCTCGTTTCGCTCGGTGCGGAGGAAGTTCCAGCCACGCTGCAGGTGGCGGATCAGCGAGTGCGCCTGATACTGCGTCGCCACCGAGATACGTCGGATGCCGGAGTTCAGCGCGTTACTGAGCGCGAAATCGATGATGCGGGACTTGCCGCCGAAATACACCGCCGGCTTGGCGCGGCGGTCGGTCAACTCGAACAGGCGGGTCCCTCATCCCCCTGCCAGCACATACGCCATCGCCTCACGCGCCAGCGGCGACGGTGTCCGGTAGTCTGCCATGCTTCCCTCCCCAGGTGGCGTGATCCGGCGTTTGGATCACGCGGCACTCACAAAGCACTCACTACGCCCCGCTTATGCGGGATCGTATTCAATCACCCCGTCTGCTAGGCGGGGTCATACTTCAGGTAGAGCGTCGACATCGGCGGCAGGTAGAGATCGGCGTATGGTCCGAGCCCCTCTATCTCGCTCGCCTTGGCCAGCACCCGGCCCTGGTTTCCCTTGTTGGTTCCGCCGTACCAGCCGGCATCGGTATTGAGGCGCTCCACCCACCGCCCGGCGAGCGGCATCGGCACCCGATAGTTTTCGCGCGGCGCCGGGGTCATGTTGGAGATGACGACCACCGGATGCTCGCCCGGCGCCTTGCGCGCCCAGGCAAACACCGAGTTGTTCTGATCGTTCCCGATCAGCCACTCGAAGCCTTCCGGCTCGTTGTCCCTCGCATAGAGTGCCGGCAGCTCGCGATAGAGCGCGTTCAGGTCGGTGACGAGGCGACGGATGCCCTCATGCGAGGGCGCATCGAGCAGCCACCAGTCGAGCCCCTTGGCCTCGTTCCATTCGTCGCGCTGCGCGAACTCCTGGCCCATGAACAGGAGCTTCTTGCCCGGCCAGCCCCACATGAAGCCGTAATAGGCGCGCAGGCCCGCAAACTGGCCCCAGTCGTCGCCACCCATCTTCGAAAGCAGCGTGCCCTTGCCGTGCACCACTTCATCGTGGCTGAGCGGCAGGATGAAGTTTTCGGCATAGGCGTAGAGCGACGCGAACGTCATGTCGTTGTGGTGGTATTTCCGGTGCACCGGATTGCGGCTCATGTAGCGCAGGGAGTCGTTCATGAACCCCATGTTCCACTTGAACCCGAAGCCCAGCCCGCCCTTGTCGGCCGGCGCGCTGACGCCGCTCCACGAGGTGGATTCCTCGGCGATCATCATCACGCCCGGATGCAGCCGATAGGCCTCGGAGTTAACCCGCTTGAGGAAGTCCACCGCCTCGAGATTGTGGTTGCCGCCGAACTGATTGGGGATCCACTGCCCCGCCTGGCGCGAGTAATCGAGGTAGAGCATCGAGGCCACCGCATCGACGCGCAGCCCATCGAGATGGAAGGCTTCGAGCCAATAGAGCGCGTTGTTGACGAGAAAGCTCACCACCTCCTTGCGCCCGAAATTGTAGATCGCGGTGTTCCAGTCCGGGTGGTAGCCCTTGCGCGGATCGAGATGCTCGTAGAGCGCCGTACCGTCGAAACGGGCGAGCCCGTGTTCGTCGGTGGGGAAATGCGCCGGCACCCAGTCGAGGATCACGCCCAACCCGGCGGCGTGCGCCTTGTCGACGAAATGCGCAAAGCCTTGCGGGTCGCCGAACCGCGCCGTCGGCGCGTAGAGCCCGGTGGGCTGGTAGCCCCAGCTCGGATCGAACGGATGCTCGGTGATCGGCAACAGCTCGATATGGGTGAAGCCGCTATCGGCCGCGTAGGGGATCAGCTGCTCGGCCAGCTGCTCGTAGCTCATGAACGAGCCGTCGGCGCGCCGGCGCCAGGAGCCGAGGTGCACCTCGTAGATCGACACGGGCCTGCGCCGCCAGTCGGTCTTGGCGCGCTCCTTCATGTACTTGGCGTCAGTCCACTCGAACGGTGTGGGATCGGCGATCACCGAGGCAGTCTTGGGCCTGAGTTCCGATTGGCGCGCAAACGGATCGGCCTTCAGCGGCCTCAGCTTCCCGTCCGGCCCGACGATCTCGTATTTGTAGACTTCGCCCGGCCCGACATTGGGAACGAACACTTCCCACACGCCGGTATTGATCCGCACCCGCATCG
>JAEUMC010000677.1 GCA_016793415.1 Devosia sp.
GAACTCGCAGCAGCCGACATGTTCGTTGAGCCAGAAGGACGCGCGCATCGCGTCGCCGAAATAGGCATCGGCCTCACCCTTTGAGAGCGCGTCGAGCGCCAGGATCTCACTGTCGAACTGGATCAGCCCGGCGGCCGGCAGGTAGCGGCGGATGAACTCGGCGTGGGTCGAGCCGCGCCGCACCGCAACACGCTTACCGTTGAGCGAGGCCGGATCGAACCCGGTGGCCGCGGCGACCGGCGTGACGAAGCGGCCAGGCAGCATCAGGTAGATCTGTGAGAAATCGAACAAGGCGCCGTTCTGCGGGGTCAGCGCCAGGCCGGCGATCAGCGCATCGCCCTGCCGGTCCTCCAGCGCCCGCGCCGCCTGGTCCCATGGCCATGCCTGCACTGTGCAGGTGATGGCGAGATCGGCGCACAGCGCCCGGGCCAGATCAACGTTGAAGCCGACCAGTGCGCCCGTGTCATCACGGAAGTTGAACGGCGGAAAGTCTGCCGTGGTGAGGAAACGGATTGAGGGCACCGCCGTCAGGTTGGGGACGATTTCGCGGGCACCGGGATCGATGTGATAGGGCAGCGCCTGCGCCAGCACCGGCGCCGACGGGGCGAGCAGCAGAGCAAGGGCGATCAGTAAGGCGCGCATGACGTCCCGGGGCGAGCGATCTTCGGCTTATCGCCCAATTCGCCGGCAAAGGCGAGGGCCGATGCCTGCTGTTCCCAAGCTCTCGATTTTTATCGGTATTTGGGCCTAGGCGTAGCGGCTCAGCCCGAGGTCGCCGACCTCGATGTCGGGGGTCCTGCCGGAAATGATGTCGGCGAGCACCCGGCCGGAACCTGCCGCCATGGTCCAGCCGAGCGTGCCGTGACCGGTGTTGAGGTAGAGGTTGGAGAATTTCGAGCGCCCCAGTACCGGAGTGCCGTCGGGCGTCATCGGCCGCAGCCCACACCAGAAGCTGGCCTTCGACGCATCTCCGGCCTCGGGGAACAGCTCGCGCAACGAGCGATCGAGCGGGCCGCGGCGCGAGGGGTGAAGCGTCGTGTCGTAGCCGGCGATCTCGGCCGTGCCGCCGACGCGGATCCGGTCGCCCAGCCGAGTGGTCGCCACCTTGTAGGTCTCATCCATCACCGTCGAGACCGGCGCCACTGAGGCATCGGTGATCGGCACGGTGAGCGAATAGCCCTTGATCGGATAGACCGGCAGGCCGATGCCGAGCGAACGCAGCAGCAGCGGCGAATAACTGCCGAGCGCCACGACATAGGCATCAGCGGTCAGCATGCCCTTGTCGGTGGCAACCCCGCTCACCTCGCCGCCGGACGTGGCGATATGATCGATCGTGGTGCCGTAGCGGAAGGCGACGCCGTGGCTGGCGGCGCGGGCCGCGAGCGCCTCGGTGAACATCTTGCAGTCGCCGGTATCGTCGTTGGCGAGGCGCAGCCCACCGACGAACGGCACCGTCGCCGTGGCGAGGCCCGGCTCCGCGGCAACGCAGCCCCTGGGGTCGAGCACCTCGTAGGGCACGCCATATTGCTTGAGCACCGCTATATCGTCAGCGGCGTGATCGAGCTGCTTCTGCTCGCGGAACAGCTGCACCGTGCCCTGCTGGCGGCCATCGAAGGCCAGCCCGGTTTCGGCGCGCAACGCGATCATCATATCGCGCGAATACTCGGCGAGCCGCACCATGCGACCCTTGTTGATGGCGTAGGCCCGCTCGGTGCAGTTGGCGAGCAACTGCAGGCCCCAGATCCACATCCGCGGATCGAGCTTGGGCCGCAGCACCAACGGACCATCGGTCATCAGCAGCCACTTGATGGCCTTGACCGGAATGCCCGGCCCGGCCCACGGCGAGGCGTAGCCGTATGAAAGTTCACCCGCGTTAGCGTAGCTGGTTTCGAGCCCCGGCCCCGGCTGGCGATCGATTACCGTCACCTCATGGCCCGCCCCGGCCAGATAGTGGGCAGAGGTGGTGCCGATGACGCCCGAACCGAGGATGAGGACTTTCATGCCCTCATGATCACGAGAGCGGGCCGAAAGGCAATACGCTACAGCAACATGGACGAGGTTACGGTGCATCATCTATGCGTGCCGGCTTGCGCTTGGAGGCGCCGGTGGGCATGCTTCGCCCCGCGGGGGCGCAACAAGACCATCGGGGACGTAACGGTGAGAATTGCCGCGCTATTCTTGGGCTTGATTGCCGGGCTGTTTGCGCTCCTGGCGCCAAGTGCG
>JAEUMC010000702.1 GCA_016793415.1 Devosia sp.
CAGCGAAGTGCGGGCGCTGAGCGAGACCGAGCTGGTGGAACTGGCGCGGCAGGGCGGCGAGAACGCCATCCGCCAGTTGATCGAACGCAACAACCAGCGGCTGTTCCGCGCGGCGCGCAGTGTGCTGCGCAATGACGCCGAAGCCGAGGACGTGGTGCAGGAGACCTATGTGAAGGCCTTCACGGCGCTTGCTGGTTTTCGCGGCGATGCCAGCTTTTCCACCTGGCTGACGCGTATTGCGCTCAACGAGGCAGTATCGCGGCTCAGGCGCCGCAAGAACAACACCGAACTTGAGGTGCTCGACCAGGCGGTGAGCGCCGATGCCGGGCTGGTATCGCTGTTCCCGCTGTCGCTCGCCCCACTCCCCGCCGATACGGAGGCTGCACGGTCCGAAATGCGCCAGCTGCTGGAAACTGCCATCGACGGTCTGCCGGAAGGATTTCGGACGGTGTTCGTGCTGCGCGACGTCGAGGGGCTGAGCACCGAGGAGACGGCGGAGCAGCTGAAGCTCAAGCCCGAAACGGTGAAAACCCGGCTGCACCGGGCGCGCCGCATGCTGCGGTTGGTGCTGGAAGCAGAGCTGCGCGGCTCGTTCGCCGAACTCTATCCATTCGACGGCGCCCGCTGTGCGCACATGGCGGACCGGGTGATCGCGGTGCTGCGTGGGGATTAGAACGTCGATGGCTGGGGCGACCGCCTCCCTCCCCCCGCGACGCTACCGCGTCCGCTAGGAGGGGAGGGGAGCAGAGCCCTACCGCGAAATGCTGTTCCACGCGCCGTAGAGCGTCGAGTGCAATAGCTGCACCGTTTCGCCGGCGCGGTAGACCACCAGCTGTTGCTCGGGAAGCAGATAGAGCACCTGGCCGCCCTGGCCCATGAAGTAGCTGAACGGGCCCTGCAGCGCCTGGCCGGCGCGGTCGAGCACGTTCTGGCGTACATGCTGGCCGTAATTGTCGTCGAGCCGGTCGGCATAGGGGACATCGAGGCCGAGGAACTCGCGCCAGAGCGGGGCGGGAAGGAAGGGCGCTTCGGCCGTGCCGTTCTCGATCAGGTACTGGCCGATGCGGATCCAGTCGCGCGCCGTGGCATAGATGCAGCAATAGGCCGAAACCGGCGCCCCTACGGCCGGCTGGCGCCACGACGCATCGGCGGCCGCCGCCGGGCGCCAGAGCTTCTCGGAGATCAACTGCTCGAGCCTTTGCTGGTAGACGGTCTCCAGCACCTCGCCCAGCAAGGCGGTATTGACGTTCTGGTAGCTGAACTCGGCGTTTGGCTTCGCCTCGGAAACCAGATCGCCCTCGATGGCGCCGAGACCGAGGAAATGCAATCGGGCCAGCGGCCCGAACGGGTTGGCCGAGGTGTCGACGGATTTGTCGCCGCTCACCGCACCGGCCTTGCCCTCGCCGTGGTCGAAGGCAATGCCGCTGCGCATTGCCAGCAACGCGCGCAGTGTCACCCCGGCAAGGCCGCGATCGTCGGGCAGCAGCTCTCCCAGCGTCTGGTCGAGGTGCTTGAGCCTGCCTTCCGCCAGCGCCCTGTAGGTCAGGGCGCCAACCAGGCTCTTGGCCATCGAGAACGAGTTGAAGCGGCTCTCGGCATCGAGCCCCGGCGCATAGTGCTCGAGCTCGAGCCGGCCGGCGCGGGCGATGAGGAACGCCTTGCCGCGCGTGTCGGTGAAGGCGGTCTCGAGATCGGGCAGCAGGGGCCGGGAGGTGGTGGCTTCGACGATATGGAGATCGCGCGGCAGGTCCGCGCCATCGATCGTGGCGAAGTGGCCCGGCGCCGGCCAGACCAGCGGTGGGACGCCCTCGGCCACCAGCTGCGGCAGGTAAGGCGCATAGGCCAGGGTGGCCGTTACGGCACCAGCCAGAACCAGCACCAGCGCGATCAACAGCTTGCGCAACGAAATTCCCCTCGGCCCCGGCGCCAATGGCTCGCAGGCGCCGGTGGCGGAAATGCGGCCTGCCTAAAGCGGCTTTTCCGCCAAGCCGCGAAAAGCGTCGGGGACCGAGCGGTCGAGTTCCAGGGTCGCCGAGGCATAGCCGATGGCTTCGCGGCCGAAGCGGTCGCGGATCGCATCCATGGCGCGATCGGCAATCAGCCGCGAGGCGCCGCGGCGGGTGCCGGGGCGGCGGGGCTCGTCGGCGAGGCCAAGCGGCAGCTCGAGCTGCACCAGCGGATCGCGCTCGAGCTGCGCCACCGAGATGGCGAGCAGCGTGATGGTGCGCTCGTCGGGATGATCGGCCTGCACCACCCGCACCAGATCCTCGGCGATCTCGGCGAGCGTCACGGTGGCGGAGATCGGCTGGTCGATGGTGATCGAGCGGGTGACGGCGCGCATGTCACGAAAGCGCACCCGCGCCGTGATGGTGTGGCCATGCCAGGATTTCACCCTGAGCCGCGAGGCGATGCGATCGGCGAGATGGTGCAGGGTCGGCCGGTAAATCCGTTCGATGAACGGTTTCCTGCCGATGGCCGACTGGGCCCCGGCGGAGCGGGCGCGCTGGTTGGTGACGATGCCGCGCGGGTCGCGGTTCCAGCTTAGGGCGCTGAGTTTTTCGCCGGCGGCGTGGCCGAGGAGGCGCTGCACCCATTCGGTGCGCTGTTCGGCCAACTGGCCGATGGTGAGGATGCCTTCGTCCTCGAGCTTGCCTTCGGTGACCGGGCCGACGCCCCACATCAGCCCGACCGGCAGGGGGTGAAGGAACTCGAGTTCGCGGGAGGGATCGACGACGACGAGGCCATCGGGCTTGGCCACCTGCGAGGCGATCTTGGCGAGATGCTTGGTGCGGGCCACGCCGACCGAGATGGGGAGGCCCAGCTCTTGGCGAACGCGGGTGCGAACCGTGCGGGCGATGGTTTCGGGGCTGCCGAACAGGTGCTCGCAGCCGGCGACATCGGCGAAGGCCTCATCGATCGAGATGCGCTCGACCAGCGGGGTGTAATCGTCGAGGATGCCGATCGCCGCATCACCCAGCCGCTGGTACTCCTCGAAATGCCCGCCAGTGAAGATCAGCTCGGGGCAGAGCTCCTTGGCCGCCCAGCCGGACATGCCGCCATGGACGCCGAAGGCCTTGGCCTCGTAGGAGGCGGCCAGCACCACGCCGCCGCCGACGGCAATCGGCTTGCCACGCAGCTCCGGGTTCAGCAGCTGCTCGACCGAGGCGTAGAAGGAATCGAGATCGGCGTGGAGGATGGTGGCGGCGGGCTCCATCCGGGATTCTCCGTGGCAGTGTGAGAACATAAAGAGAACGATACGAGAGCTTGTCAAGCGGCGTGGCGGCAGCCGAGAGTGCCGGCGAGGCGGGAGGGCGCGATGCGGGCGGTGGTCTATTCGGCGTATGGCGGGGTAGAACGGCTGCGACTCGCCGAAGTGGCGCAGCCGACGCCAGGGCCAGGCGAGGTGCTGATCCGGGTGCGGGCGACCTCGCTCAACTCGTGGGATTGGGACCTGTTGCGTGGCAAGCCGTTCCTCGCGCGACTGGGCGGGTTGCTGCGGCCGCGGCACCCGATCCTCGGCGCCGATGTGGCCGGCGTGGTCGAGGCCGTCGGCCCCGGCAGCCGCCTCGCCCCGGGCGACGCGGTGTTCGGCGATCTGAGCGGGGCGAACTGGGGCGGGTTTGCCGAGTTCGTGGCGGCGCCGGAGACGGCGCTGGCAAAGATCCCCGAGGGGGTGAGTTTCGAAACCGCCGCTGCGACGCCGCAGGCTGGGTTGCTGGCGTGGCAGGGGCTTGGCTGGAAGGGCGAGGTGCGGCCCGGCGACCAGGTGCTGGTCAATGGTGGTGGCGGCGGTGCCGGCACGTTTGCAATCCAGTTGGCGAAGCGCGTGGGCGCAGTGGTGACCGGCGTCGACCGGGCGGAGAAGCTCGAACTGATGCAGGCTATGGGGGCCGATCGGGTGATCGACTATCGCGTCGAGGATTTTGCGGCCGGCAGCGCGCGCTATGACCTGATCATCGACATGGTGGCGTCGCGTCCCCTCGCGCAGTGCCGGCGGGTGCTGACATCCACGGGCCGGCTGGCGGTGGTAGGTGGCACGACGCCGACCATTCTCGCCGTGGCCTCGATCGGGGCGATGCGCTCGAAGCCCGACGGACAGCAGCTCGGGCTGGTGCTGCACCGGCCGGATGTCGGGCAACTGACGGAGCTGGGCGCGCTGATCGCCGCCGGCGAGGTGACGCCGGCGATCGACCGGGTCTATCCGCTGGCGCAGACGGCCGAGGCGTTTCGCCGGCTCGGCGCGGGCGAGGCGCTGGGGAAGCTGGTGGTGGTGCCTTAGGGACGAACCGGGGACAAACAACGGCGGTGGCGGTCCCTTCTCCCCTGAGGGGAGAAGGTGGCCGAAGGCCGGTTGAGGGGTGAAGCGTCGCCGCGAGCGCTCGTTGAAAAGCTGAACCCCTCACCCGAGTTCCGCTACGGACCTATCGGTCCTAGCTGCACTACCCTCTCCCCTCAGGGGAGAGGGGCGCGGCGGCCTCGTGCGCCAGGAAACTACCCCCGCGCCAACACCAGCAGCCGCTCGTTCTCCTCCGGCACATTCTCGGCCAACCGCGCTGCAGCGATAACCGGTAGCCAGGCCCTGATATCGGCTTCAGCAAGCTCGCTCGCCGCGAGGTAGCGCGTGAGGTACGCGTCGGCGAGTTCGTGGCCGGCGCCGTGGCGCATCAGCAGGTAGGAGCGGGCGACGTCGGCGGCAGGCGGGCCGGAGGTGGCGTCGGGCCAGTCGACGATCATCGCCGCGCCGGGCGGGCCGATAATGTTGAAGGGGTGGAAATCGCCGTGGCAGAGGCGGTTGCCCTCGGGCAATGCGGCGAGGCGGGCCTGCAGGGTTTCGCGCAACTCCGGATCGAGCCCGGGTGCGTGCTGGAGGCGTGTCGCGAGGCGCGGTTTGAGCGGCGACAGGCGGACTTCGGTTCGGGCGTGGATCTGAAGATGCAGCGCCACCATCGCCTCGAGTGCCGCCGGCACCAGCGTCGGGTCGGCCGCGGCGAGGCTGGCGAGTGGCTGGCCGGGGACGCGGTCCATCACCAGACCCCAGCGGCCGGCATAGGGGCCGGCCTCATGCACTGCCGGGGTCGGCAGGCTGTGTTCGCCGACGATGGCGAGGATAGCGGCCTCGCCGAAAGCCACCGAGCGGTTCGAACGGTCGCGATAGAGCTTCAGCACATGCTCGCCATAGTGGAAGGCTTCGGCCATCTTGCCGGAACCGAGCAGCGGGCCGATTTCGTGTGCCATCAGCCGAGCGCCGCCTTGAGGGCCGTGGCGATCGTCTGGGTACCGCGGGTCAACTGGAACACCTTCCCTGCGGATCTCGGCTCCTCGAGCAGCGCCACGACGACGGCCGCGACATCGTCGCGCGGCACCGATTCCTGGTCGATCGCCTCAAGGCTCAACAGCACCTTGCCGGTGCCGCCGCCATCGGTGAGCTCGCCCGGCTCGAGGATGGTCCAATCGAGGCTCGAGGCGTGGATGAACTTCGCCGCGGCGCGCTTCTGCTTGTAGTAATCCTTCATCTCGTCGTTCATCGAGCGGGTGGAAAGCCCGGTGCTGGCGCCGATCGAGGAGATCGAGAGGTAGCGCTTCACCCCGGCATTCTCGGCCGCATGCACGGTGCGGCGGGTGCCGATGCGATCGAGTGCGCTCCCCTCACCGGCGGCAGAGCCGGCGGCGAACACCACCGCATCGGCGCCCTTCATCGCGGTGGTGAACTCGGCCAGCGGCGATTTGTCGAGATCGAGCACCACGGTTTCGGCGCCGCGCTTCACCGTCTCGGCCATGTGCCTGGGGTTGCGGATGGTGGCGACCACCGAGTGGCCCGCCTTGATCAGCTTCTCGACGATCAGGAGGCCGGTGCGGCCGCTGCCGCCGATGACGATGATGCGCATGAGGTCACCTGTCGGTTGATGGGCTGAGTTTTGAAAAGATGCGGTGCAGTGCTTCGAGGTCGGCGGTCCCGAGCGCGGCGAGCCCGGATGGCGGCACGCGGAACTCGGCCAGCAGCGCGGTCTGGGTTTCGAGGCCCAATGGTGTGAGCGCAACGAGCTTGACCCGCCGGTCGGTGGGCGAGGGGCGGCGTTCGACGAACCCCGCCTTTTCCAGCCGATCCACCACCCAGGTGGTGTTGGAGGGGTCGCTGTTGAACTGCCGCGCCAACTCGCCGATCGGGCGGCCCGCGGTGTCGAGGCTGTTGAGGATGCGCGAATCGTTGGGCGTCAGGCCGCGTCGCTGCAAGCTCTCGGAGCGCTGCGGGTTGGAGCCGATGAAGAAATCGAACATCAGCCGCCAGGTCTCGGCGGCCAGCTCAGCGGCGGGCGGTTTCATGGCGCTGACCCTAGCACGAGCTGGTCCCTTGTATATATTTTGAGTGGTACCATATTTGTTGTGCAGCAAATAATGGAGCACGACGATGAGTGGACGGCACGAAGGCAAGGTGGCGCTGATCGCCGGGGCCAGCAAGGGGATCGGCGCGGCGACAGCCGAGCTGCTGGCGCGTGAGGGGGCGGCGGTGGTGCTGGTGGCGCGGTCGGCGGAACCGACCGAGGCGCTGGCCGAAGCGATCCGGCAAAGGGGTGGCCGGGCGCTGGCTGTCCAAGCCGACGTGGCCGACGATGCGGCGATGCAACAGGCGGTGGCGGCTGGGCTCGAGGCGTTCGGGCGGCTCGATCTCGCCTTCAACAATGCGACCGACGGGCCGCGGCCGGCGCCGCTGGCCGAGCTCGATCTCGACGGCTTCGACCGCGGCATCCGCACCAATGTGCGCGGCACCTTTATCGGCATGCGGCACGAAATCCCGGCAATGCTCGCGGGTGGCGGCGGGGCG
>JAEUMC010000727.1 GCA_016793415.1 Devosia sp.
GGCCTCGACAAATGGCTGGAGATCAACAGCAAATACGCTTCCGCCTGGCCCAACATTACCGAGAAGCGCGACGCTCCGGCCGACGCCAAGGAATGGGATGGGGTTGAAGGCAAGTTCGAGAAGTACTTCTCGGAGGCCCCCGGCGAGGGTGATTGATCTTCGCCTCTGAGGTGACCGGGAAAGTTGCACTTTTCCGGTTCGATCTGGCGACAATATCTCCGACGAGGCGCCGGTTCGCCGGCCAGTTCGCCATACCGATGAATGGGTTATGCCCGGGAGCCGAGCGCTTCCGGCGGGCTTGATTCGCAACTTTTGATTTTGCTGAAATTTTGTGCTACGCTCCTCAAACGAATGGAGCTTGCCCGTCATCCAATGCGTGCCACTAGGCACCCTTTTTTTTGACACCAGCAATATTGGGGCGCAGTCATCCGGTCGCGCGGACCGGAAGAGTGCGTGAAGGGTTTTTGCTTATCTGTTCGAACGGGCGAACGAGCAACAACAGGACAGCCTCTCCGCGAAGAGCTGTCCGGCGGCGGCGTTAATAGGAGTATCCTCTATGGTCACCAAGAAGCCTCAGCAGCGGCTTGGATTCAAGACGGGCGAGTACATCGTCTATCCGGCGCATGGCGTCGGGCTCATCACCTCGATCGAGGAACAGGAAGTCGCGGGGCTGACCCTCGAGCTGTTCGTCATCTCGTTCGAGCAGGATAAACTGACCCTTCGCGTCCCCGTCGCCAAAATCAAGTCCGTCGGCATGCGCAAGCTCGCCGAAGAGGACGAGGTCAAGAAGGCACTGGATACCGTTACCGGCCGCGCCCGCGTCAAGCGCACCATGTGGTCGCGCCGTGCCCAGGAATACGAAGCCAAGATCAATTCGGGCGACCTGATCGCCATCTCGGAAGTCGTGCGCGACCTGTTCCGCTCCGACGATCAGCCGGAGCAGTCCTACTCGGAACGCCAGCTGTTCGAGCAGGCCATGGACCGCATGAGCCGCGAGGTTTCCGCCGTCAACAAGCTCACCCTCACCGAGGCCGTGCAGCTGATCGAAAAGAACCTCTCCAAGTCGCCCCGGCGTGGCCCCAAGGCCGACGCCACCGACGCCGAGGAAGCTGCGTAAGCGCTGCCGACGCAAAGCTATCAGGGCCGGTCGCAAGACCGGCCCTTTCTGTTTCCGCCACCTGGATCCTGATGAGTACTCACTCCGCCACCATCCGTATCGCTGCCGCGGTCCTCGCCGGCCCGGACGGCCGCGTTCTCGTGGTGCGCAAGCGCGGCACCCGGATCTTCATACAGCCGGGCGGCAAGATCGAGCCTGGCGAAGCACCGCTCGAGGCGCTCTGCCGCGAAGTGCGCGAGGAACTCGACCTCGTCATCGACCCAGCCAGTGCCAGCTACCTGGGCAGGTTCTCGGCGCCCGCAGCGCACGAAGCCGGCGCCACCGTGGTGGCAGAGGCCTATTGGCTCGTCATCCAGTCAGCCCCTGCCCCGCAGGCCGAGATCGAAGAAATCCGCTGGGTCGATCCTGCGGCCGTCGATGCGCTCGAACTGGCGATCCTGTCGCGCGAGCACATCCTGCCAGCCTATCGCAGCGCCCGCTGAGCTGGTTACTTCGGAAACGGCCAGAACGCCCGCACGCGCCGCTGGTAGGCGCCGAAACGGTCGCCACGCGAGCGCAGCATGTGCGCTTCGAGCGGCGGGATGCCGGAGACGTGCACCAGCAACCAGTACATCATCGCCGGCGCCAGCAGCGTCAACCAGCCCCACGGGTATTCAGGCCCGATGCCGATGGCGGGATAGGCCAGCCAGTACAGCCACTCGAAGAAGTAGTTGGGGTGCCGGCTGAGCGACCAAAGGCCGGTATCACACACGCGGTCGGCATGAGCCGGGTCGGCCTTGAAAGCGCGGAGCTCAGCGTCGCTGACCGCCTCGCCCAGGATGGCGGCGAGAGCAATCACCACGCCGATAACGTCACCTGCTCCCAGCGGCGCCGGGTTGCCAGCTGCGGCCAGAGCGCCGATCACCAGCACCAGCGCCGCCGCGCCCTGGATGTGAAGGAAGACGAACAGCTGGCTGCGATAGCGCTCGCCCCACTCGCGGCGTAGTTCCGCATAACGCGGATCATCGCCACCGCTGAGGGTGCGGCGGGCGATGTGGGTGCCGAGCCGCAACGCCCAGAGCGCCAGCAGCACCACCACCAGCCACGTCCGGCCATGCGGCGCGCCGCCCGCTGCCCACCACACCGTGGTGACGCCCACCAGCCCGGTGCCGTAGCTCCAGAACGTATCGGCCCAGCCGGAGCGGCCCGAGGTGACCACCACCCACCAGCCGAGCGCCATCACCAGCGACAGCGACACCGCGGCAATGACGATCGCCGGGCCGCTCATCATCGCACCTGCTCACGCGTCGAGTGCTCCCGGACCGGCACCGTGCCCGCCCCTATCCGACGCCGCGCCGGGGACCAGTCGAAGAACGGTACCCCCTTGGCAAGCAGCTTCAATGCCTCCCAGTGGATGCCGGCGACCACCTTGAACGTCATCAGCGGATAGCTGAGAAGCGCCCGCCACAGCGCCCCGTTCGACAACTCCTCGCGTCGCCCGGTGAAGCTCGCGGTGAGCAACAGACCCTCGGCATCGTCCTCGAGGATCGAGATGCCGACGCGCTCCGCCGGCCCGCGGATGCGGAAGCGGTAGGTGCACGCCATCGGCATGAAGGGCGAGACGAAGAATTGCTTCTTTGCCGCATGCCGGACCACCCGCTGGTCGCCGTTCGCCGGCAGCGCGTAGGTGTGGCGCTCGCCGTGCGTGTTGTGCACCTCGTAAAGGATGCCGCAGAGCCGCCCGTCGCGCCGGTAGCAGAAATAGACGCTCAACGGATTGAACACGAAACCGAGCACTCGCGGGTAGCAGAGCAGCTCGATCCGTCCGCCGTCATGGCTGATCCCGGCTTCAGCCAGCCGCTCTGCCGCCCACGACTTCAGCGCCAGTCGGCCGTCACCGTGGTCGGACTGTCGAAAGCTGAACACAGCGGCACGCTCGATGCCGAGCAAAGGCAAGCGCCCGGCAAGCGCCTCGAGTTC
>JAEUMC010000732.1 GCA_016793415.1 Devosia sp.
TGCGTGATGTCGGCGTCATGTGTTGGTGAGGGTAAGTCACCGGACGTGAGGTGATCCTCCCCCGCCACGCGGGGAGGATTACGAAGAGGCCAGTGCTAAGCCTCAACTGCCTTTCAGCCCTCAGGCCCCGGTAACCCGCCAGATCACGTCGCCGACGTCGTCGGCCATCAGCACTGCGCCGTCCCTGGCGATCACCACCCCGACCGGACGGCCATAGGAGTCCTTCTCGTCGGGCGACAGGAACCCGGTGAGGATTTCACGCGGCGTACCGGTGGGCTTGCCATTGGCGAAGGAAACGAAGGCGAGCTTGTAGCCCGAGAGCGTCGAGCGGTTCCACGAGCCATGCTGGCCGATCGCCATGCCGTCGCCGAACCCGGGCAGCGTCCCCTCGGGCAGCCAGCAGAGGCCGAGCGAGGCGGTGTGTCCGCCCAGTGCAAAGTCGGGCGCGATGGCGGTCGCCACCTTTGCCGGATCCTGCGGCACGCGATCGTCGACGATCTTGCCCCAGTACGAATAGGGCCAGCCGTAAAAGCCGCCATCCTTCACCGAAGTCAGGTAGTCGGGCGGGGTTTCGTCGCCGATGCCGTCGCGCTCGTTGACCACGGTGAAGAGTTCACCGGTGGTCGGCTCGAACGCCAGGCCGACCGGGTTGCGCAGGCCCCCGGCAAAGATGCGGCTCTTGCCGGTCGTGAGGTCGAGCTCGAAGATGCAGGCGCGGCCTTCTTCGACCGCCATGCCGGAATCGCCGATATTGGATTGCGAACCCACGCCGACATAGAGCTTGGTCTGGTCCTTGCTGGCGAGCAGGCTCCGGGTCCAGTGGCCGCCCGGCTTGGTGTCCATCAGCTTCTTGCCGGTCGCCGTGATCTTGGTCTCGCCCACCTTGAACGGGTAGGCATAGACCCCGTCGGTATTGCCGACATAGAGCGTCTCGCCGATCAGTTGCATGCCGAACGGCTGGTTCAGCCCCTCGAGCAGCGTGTGCTGCTGTTCGGCGACGCCATCGCCATCGGCGTCGCGCAGCAGCGTGATGCGGTTGGGGCTCTGCCCCACCGCGGCGGCGCGCCGCATGGTGGTGAAGATGGCGTAGTCGAACGGCGTCTTGATGCCGCCCGGGGTGCTCAGCGCCTCGGCCACCAGCACATCGCCATTGGGCAGCACATGCATCCAGCGCGGATGCTTCAGCCCACGGGCGAAGGCGTTCACCTTGAGCCCGGCAGCAGCAGTGGGCTTGTGGTCGCCAGACCAGCCGCGTGCCGTCGGCATCTTCAGCGTCGGGATCGCCTGCGGCCGCGCCTCGGGGATCTGCGGTGTGCTGCCATAGATCGGGTTGCGCTTGGGCTCGTTGAAGCTGCGCGCCAGGATTGCCCCGGCGCCGATCCAGGCAACCACGCGGGCATAGATATCGGCAAAGCTCATGCTGTCCTCTAGAGCGTTCTCAGCATAGTCGCGGGCGTTCCCGGTTCGAAAGCGCGACCACACCGAATGTCGGGGGTGCGCGCCACCGCGCGCACCATAACAGCCGCATACTTTCCTCCCCCAAGGAAGGCAATGTCGGCGTGGCTTACTCGAGGCCGGCGGCCTTGAGGTCGGCCCAGAGGTTATCCTCGGGCACGTAGCCGATCCACTGGCGCGCCTCTTCGAGGTCCCAGGCCATGCCGGTATTGTTCGACATGCCGGAAACCACGATCGCCGGGGCCGGCCACTTGCTGGCATCGGCCCTGAGCGCCGCCACCATCAGCCGGTTATGGTCGCCGTTCGACAGCCACATGTTGCGGTACCACAGCGCGTTGCGCCTGATCACCGCCTCGTCGGTTTCCCCGCGATCGCCACCGCCGCTGCCGGCAATGGTGGTGGCCAGGTTCTCGCCGCGCTGGCACCAGCCGATGCGGGTCGAGACGGCGGTGATCCGGCCATTGGTGGCCGCGGCGCGCGCGGCGCAGACCCGCTCGCCCAGCGCCTTGGTGGCGCCATAGGCCGAGCCCCATTTATAGCCGTCGTCGTAGTAGCGGGTGCCGCTGATGTGCGGCGTCGACATCCTGAGCTTGCCGTCCGCCGGCAGCGGCGCATCCTTGTAGCCACCCATGGCGTGGTTGGACGAGGCGAAGATGAAGCGGCACGGCTTGGCGCCGCCGCCGGCCTGCTCGAGCAGGTTCGCCGTCATGTCGAACGAGGCGGCCGATTCGGCCCAGCTCGAGTTC
>JAEUMC010000738.1 GCA_016793415.1 Devosia sp.
TCGTCGCCATGTCGGGCACCAATGCCTCGATCGTGCCGGCAAGCGCGGTGGCCGACGGCAGCATCGGCACCAAGGCGATCGGCTCGGGCCCGTTCGTGCTCGACCAGTGGGAGCCGAACGTCAAGGAAGTGCTGAGCGCCAACCCGAACTGGGCCGGCGGCAAGGTGGGCGTCGACGGCATCACCATCTCGGTACTCCCCAGCGAAAGCGCCATCATCGACTCGATGCGCGCCAACCAGACCGACTTCGCGCTGTTCAACGACCCGACGGTGGCAACGCTGATCCCCGGCGAGCAGGGCCTGACGCTGAACCGCATCCCGGGCCTTTCCTACAACGTGCTGCAGATGAACCCGTCGCGGCCGCCGATGGATAACCTCAAGGTGCGCCAGGCCATTTCCTGCGCCGTGAACCGGCAGGAAATCGTCGATACCGCGCTGGTCGGCGAGGGCAAGGTGACGGGTCCGCTCACCATGGAGGCCTATGCGTCCGACCCCTCGACGCTGTTCTGCTACACGCAGGATGTCGAGAAGGCCAAGGCGCTGATGAAGGAAGCCGGCATGGAAGCCGGTTTCGAGGTCGAGGTGATCGCTGCGACCGGCGAGCCGCCCTATGCCGCCAACGAAGCGCAGGTGCTGCAGAGCCAGCTCGCCGCCATCGGCGTCAAGCTCAACATCAAGACCATGGATCTCAAGGTCTATGTCGACACCTGGCTGAAGGGCGATTTCGACATGGCGGTGGCGCAGAACGGCGGCCGTCCGGACCCGTACCCGATGTACAACCGCTACTTCACCAAGGACGGCAACCTGGTGAAGGTGTCGAACTTCACCGATCCCGAGCTCGACAAGCTCCTGCAGGAAGGCCGGGTGGAAACCGACGTCGCCAAGCGCAAGCCGATCTTCCAGGCGTTCGAAGCGCGGCTCGCCGAGCAGGCGCCGTGGGTGTGGATCTCGAGCACGGTGGTCTACACCGCCAACACCGATGCGGTGAAGGGCTATGAGAGCAACCCCAGCGGGCTGCTGTTCTCGCTGGCCAAGGTAACGGTCGGTCAGTGATGATTTGAGGCGGGCCCCCGCGGGCCCGCCTTGTCCCCCAATACGCAGGGCCTGAGCGCACATGGCGGCAACGCAGCTGACAAGCTGGTGCGGGAAACGTAACCCCACCCCTGTCCCCTCCCCGCAAGGGGGAGGGAGACGCTCACGCCGGCGTCAGAGTTCTGGTCTCCTCCCCCCTTGCGGGGGAGGGACAGGGTGGGGGGTAGTCTTCCCGCACCGAACCATCCTCACCTCAAATGCCATCGCCCTGCCAACTCGCGTGCGCCCGACATGAATTACATCACGCAGCGGCTGCTGACGTTTCCGCTGGTCCTGTTGGGCGTATCGCTATTGGTGTTCTTCGCCATCCGGCTGGTACCCGGCGATGCGATCATCGCCATGCTGGGCACCGAGGCGGGCCTGCTGACCGATGCGCAGCGCGAGTCGCTCGCCGCCTATTTCGGGCTCGATCAACCGATCATCGTGCAGTACGGGCGCTGGCTGGCCGGGCTGTTCGAGGGCAATCTCGGCATCTCGGTGATCTACGGCAAGCCGGTGCTCGAGGTGATCCTCGCACGCTTCCCGCTCACTCTCGAGCTGGCGCTCTTATCGATGCTGATCGCGCTGGCGGTCGGCATTCCGGCCGGGGTGTTCGCGGCGACGCGCGCCGATCGGCCCTCTGACCTGACGGTGCGGGTGTTCGCGATGCTCGGGCAATCGACGCCGAGCTTCGTCGTCGGCCTGCTGCTGATCTATACCCTGTCGGTGGTGTTCCGGGCGCTGCCGGCGATGGGCTCGTTCACCCCGCTGTTCGTCGACCCCGTCGGTAACCTCAGCCAGATGATCCTGCCCGCGATCACCCTGGGCCTCAGTTTCGCGGCGGCAGTCACCCGCATCTCCCGTTCGGCCATGCTCGACGTCTTGAGCGACGACTATGTGCGCACGGCGCGCAGCAAGGGGGCCTCGCAGCGCGATGTCGTCTGGAAGCACGCGCTGCCCAATGCGTTGATCCCGGTGGTGACGCTGTCGGGCGTCGAGTTCGGCTATCTGCTAGGCGGCGCAGTGATCGTCGAGCAGATCTTTGCGCTTCCCGGCCTCGGCCGGCTGACCCTCGACGCGATTTCGCAGCGCGATTATCCGCTGGTGCAGGGGGCTGTGCTGTTCATTGCCTTCAACTTCCTCGTGGTGAACCTCATCGTCGATCTCGCCTACGCGGCGCTCGATCCACGCATCCGCCTGGGGGGCAAATGATGGTTTTGCTCAAGGCCGTGATGCGGCACCCCAGCGGCCGCATCGGCGCGGCGATCATCCTCATCTTCCTCATCCTCGCGCTGCTCGGCGCGGTCGGCCTCACGCCGCACGATCCATTGAAGCAGTACGTGGTCGACCGGCTGAAGGGGCCGAGCGGCTCCTACTGGTTCGGCACCGACCTGCTGGGACGCGACACCTTCAGCCGCCTGATGCTGGGGATCGGCGAGTCCTTTCTCATCGCCTTCGCTT
>JAEUMC010000752.1 GCA_016793415.1 Devosia sp.
GCCGCTGATCGAGGTGTTGAGATCGAGGATCTGCGATCCGAGCATGGTTCTCTGGTCTCCTTATTGGTCGCGCTTTCGAACCGGAAAAGTCTCACAACTTTTCCTGAAAACGCTCCGCCGCTTAGCGCTTGATACCGGTGCTGGCGATGCTCTCGACGATGAAGCGCTGGGCGACGAGAAACACCACGAGCAGAGGCAGCACGCACATGGTCACTGCCGCCATGATAACCGACAGCGACAGTGCGCCGAAGGAATCCGACAGCCCGAGCAGGCCGACCGGCAGGGTCATCACCTCGAACTTCCTGACGAAGATCAGCGGCAACAGGAAGTTGTTCCAGCTCGAGGTGAAGACGATGATCGACAGCGCCGCGATCGGCGGCCCCATCTGCGGCAACGAGATGCGCCAGAAGATGGTCCAGTAGCTGGCGCCGTCGATGAAGGCGGCCTCCTCGTACTCGCGCGGCTGGCCTTCCATGAACTGGCGCATCATGAAGATGGCGAGCGGCGAGGCCAGCGCCGGCAGGATCAGCGACCACAGGCTATCAAGCAGCCCTGCCGCCGCCATGCCGTAGAACAACGGGATCACCACCAGCGCGTGCGGCACCATCAGCCCGACCAGCAGCAGGCCGAACAACAGCGAACTGCCGGGGAAACGCAGGCGCGAGAAGGCGAAGGCGGCCATGGCGCTGCTCACCACCACGCCGATGGTGGTGGTCGCCGCGACGATGAAGCTGTTGAGATACATGCGCAGGAACGGCAGCGGCGAGTTGAGCACCGCGGCATAGGCATCGAAGTTGAGCCGGGTGGGCAGGAAGCTCGGCGGCAGCTGGTAGGCTTCACTGGCCGGCCGCATGCTGGTGGCGAACATCCACAGGAACGGCAGCAGCATGAAGATGGCGCCGATGCCGAGGACGAGCATCACCGGCAGGTTGCGCCAGTCGATGACCCGAGTGGCCGAGTAGACGCGCGATGTGACGGTCGATTGAGCAATGGTCATCCTTACCTCCCGGCGAAGCGACGGCCGAGCGTCAGCTGGATGGCGGTGACGATGGCGATGACGACGAGGAGGGTCAGGGCGGAGGCCGCGCCGGTACCCAGCTCGCCCGCGCTGAAGGCTTCGGAGAACATGTACATCACCACCGAGCGGGTAGAATCGCCCGGCCCGCCATCGGTGATGATCTTGATGGAATCGAACACCTGCAGCCCGCCGATGGTGGCGTAGGTGACGCAGAACAGGATCACCGGGGCGATGTGGGGGAGCTTGATGCGCCTCAGTGCGGTGAAGGGCGAGGCGCCATCGATGCGGGCGGCTTCCATCAGGTTGCGCGGCACCCCCTGCAGCGCCGCGAGGAGGATGATGACGAAGAAACCGACATTCTTCCACACGTCGATGATGACGATCGAGAACATGGCGACGTTCTTGTCGGTCAGCCAGCCGACCGGCGGCAGCCCGAGCATGCGGATGTAGTAATTGATGGCGCCGAGGTCGAACGAGAACATGAAGCGCCAGATGAAGGAGACGAAGGCCAGCGACACCAGCACCGGCAGGAAATAGGCGAGCCGGAACAGGTAGAGCAGCGGGCCGGGGATGTTGCGGTCGAGGAGGACGGCCAGCAGCAGCCCCAGGCCCACATTGCCCACCACCGCCAGGGCGATGAAGTAGAAGGTGTTGCCGAAGGTCTTCCAGAACCGCGGATCGGTCAGCACCCAATCGAAATTGGCCCAGCCGACGAACTGGGTGGCGAGCGTCAGCCGGTCGACCTCCAGCACCGAGAGCAGGAGCGAGGCGACCAGCGGAATGGCCAGGAACAGCAGGTAGATGAGATAGGCGGGCGCCAGGAAGCCATAGGCTGCCATGGTCTCGCGTTGCCTGAGGGTTGCCATCGTCTCCTCCGCGGTGGCCGAGAAGGGGCGCCCGAGCGGGCGCCCCGGGTCCAGCGTCAGTTGTAGGCCCGCTTCATGGCGCGCGACAGTTCGCTGTCGAGGCCGCTGATGGTGGTGTCGAGGTCCTCGTTGCCGTTGAGATAGGCTCCGACGTGCCGCATGGTCATTTCCTCGACCTGGGCGAAGTTCGGCGGCGAGGCGACCGGCTTGGCGGTGGCGGCCGAGCCGTAGAAGATCGCCGCGTTATCGGGGAACGACAGGTACTTGTCGGTGGTCGCGAGGCTGCGCCAGGACGGGATCGAACGCTCGGAGTCGGCGAGCTCGGTCTGGAACTCCTTGCCGGTCATCTCCTTGACGAACTCCCAGGCGAGCTCGGGGTTCTGCGACGCGCTGGTGACGGCGAGGCCGCCAATGCCGAACACCGTGGTCTTCACCTTGTTCACCGGCATCACCTGCACACCGACATTGGTGAGGCCGCTGGCCCGGATCTCAGGGATCGGCCAATGGCCGGCCGAGAACATCGCCACCTGGCCGGCGACGAACTTGTTGTCGCCGACGCCGCTTTCGAAGGCTGGCGCGGACTTGTCGACGTTGATCAGGTCGGAGAGGAACTGCAGCGTTTCGCGGAAGTTATCGGTCGCGACCGCCGACT
>JAEUMC010000758.1 GCA_016793415.1 Devosia sp.
GAAGCTGGTGGTGAAGATGCGCGCATCGGTGAGGCCGAGCCGCTCGACGATATCGTCCCGGGTGGTGGGGTCGGCGGTAGCGGTCAGCGCGATGCGCGGCACGCCGGGATAGTCGGCGGCGATCGAGGCGAGCTCGCGATACTCGGGGCGAAAATCGTGGCCCCATTGGCTGACGCAATGCGCCTCGTCGATGGCGATGAGCGAGATATCGACCCCCTGCATCATCGACTTGAAGCCGGGAAGCACAAGGCGCTCCGGGGCGACATAGAGCAGGTCGAGCTTGCCGGATTTGAGGTCGCGGAAGGTGCGGGAGGACTCTTCCGACGAGACCGAGGAGTTGAGCGTCGCGGCGTTGACGCCAGCCTGTCTCAGCGCCTCGACCTGGTCGCGCATCAGCGCGATGAGCGGCGAGACGACGATGCCGACGCCCTTGCGGGCGAGGGCTGGGACCTGGAAGCACATCGACTTGCCGGCGCCGGTGGGGAACAGCACCACCGCGTCGCCACCGCCGGTGACGTGGCGGACAACATCCTCCTGCTGGCCGCGGAAACTCTGGTGACCGAAGACGGTGCGCAGGATTTCGGCGGGGTCGCGAGGCGGCGTGTCGAAAAGCGACTCAAGCATTGGGCGATAGAGTCGGAAGTTGGGTCCCCGGGTCAAGCCCGGAGACCCCGTCACAAAGCTCGTGGGGATTGGGAGAGCCTTGTGATCCCCGTGTGGAGGTCACGGTTATCGGGTGCGCTTACTGCGCGTCGATGAACGCCAAGGCGGCTTCCACCAGCTTGGGCGAATTCATCATGGTGTAGTGGGTGACGCCGGGCAGGATGGCGAGGCGGTTCTGGTTCATGCCCGAGCCGTCCCACATCGCATCCTGCAGACCGCCGCCGAGCAGCTCGAAGAATTTCGCCACATGGCTGGTGCGCACGGCGTCCCAGTCGCCATAGACCAGCTGGGTCGGCACCTTGAGGTGGGGGACGTCGGCCGAGAAGTCATAGTCCTTGCCCATGTACTGCATCTGGTCGAGGAGCTTGGGGAAGTTCACCTCGGGGTCGGGGTTCACCGCGGCGAAGCCCTGGTAAAGCGGCGACGGCTTCATCATCTCGAACTGGCTGGCGTTCAGCGAACGCATGCCCTGCTGGTTGTAGTCGTGCCAGCCGGCGAAGGCGAAGGGCGCCGAGGCAATGACCAGCTTGTTGACCAGTTCGGGGTGGGCCAGCGCCAGCCGCAGGCCGATGGTGCCGCCCATCGAGTAGCCGACGACATCAACCTTCTCGAGCCCCAGCGACTTGATCACTTCGGCGACGTCGGCAGCCATGTTGTCGAAGGTCATCGGCCGGTCGAGCGGTCCGGTATGACCGTGGCCCTGGGCCTCGACGGCGATCACCTGATGGGTAGCCGCGAGGCCGGAGAGCACCGGGCCGAAGGCGTCGATGGTCATCAGGCCGCCATGCAGCAGGACGAGCGGAGCGCCCTCGCCGTAGGTGGCGTAGTAGACCTTGCCGCCAGTGACGGGAACATAGCCGGAGGTGGTTGCGGTGAGCATGGGAGCAGTTCCTTCTTGAGCAGTTGCATTGAGGACCGGCAGGGCGGAAGCAAAGCCGGCGAGGAGGACGATGGCAAGGACAGTACGACGCAGCATTGGAGGTCTCCTTGGGTTGGGGATGGCTCCGCCGGTCCCGCGGGAGTGCGGGTCGGGGGAGATTGATAGGGTCGTGCGCTTGGCGCCCCTCACCCCACCCCGCTTTGCCGGGCCACCCACACCCCAGCGGGGCGCGGGGCCGAGGGGCCGGTGACTAGGTGGTCAGCATTTCGATGGCCTTCTGGACGCGCCGGAGTCTCGTCTCCGGGGCTTTGGCGCCTTCGATGGCGGTGACGTGGGCCTTCTTGTGACTGGGTGCCAGCTTGTTCCAGGCGGCCAGCGCCACAGGGTCGGCGTCGAGAGCGGCCTGCAGGTCGCCCGGGGCCTCGACGATCCGCGGCTGATCATCAAGGGTCAGTTCGACCTCATGCGTCTCGTTGCCCTTGACCCCGGTGATGCCGCGGATCTCGGCGCTGACCCCGATCAGGAGCCGGTCGCCCATGGTCGCCACCTTGCTGCGCCAGGTGTGCCCGGCAAGCGTGACGACAACCAGCGGATTCTTGCCGCCATTGAGTGCGTCGCGCACCTCTGATGGTACGATGATGCCGGTGTTGTTGCCGGATTGCAGGATGCTGGTGGTGAACTTCATTGGCTTGCTCCAGTCCTGAGGTGAGCGGCGAGCTTGTCGAAGCTCTCCAGCACCCCTTCGCGGAAGCCGCGGCGGACGACGGCATCCTTGTTGGCGGCGGTGTCGAAATAGGCATCCAGCGTCAGCCGGGTGCGGCCGTCGCCGAGGTCGATGAGGGTGATCACCCGCAAGAAACTGGGCGGCGGGATGTTGCCGAAGGCTTCCGCCTCGAGCTGGCGGTTGCGATAGACGATCCGCTCGGGCGGGCTCACTTCGATGAACTCGCTGTCGGCCGGGTAATCCTTGCCGTCGGGACCGCGCATCACGTGATACCAGCGGCCGCCGGGGCGCAGGTCGAGCTCCACCACCGGGTTGGTGAAGCCCTTCGGACCCCACCACTGGCTGAGGTGGTATGGATCGGCGAACATCATCCAGACCAGCTCGCGCGGGGCATCGAACTCGCGTTCGATCTCGAGCCGGCGGTCGGAGGGGATGGTGGTGGGGTCGGGGAGCATGGTTCAGGCTTCTTGGGTGAGTTCGGCGAGAAGCTGGTCGATGATGGCGAAGCCGTGGCGCATACCCTTCTCCATTCCGGAGGCGACCATGCCGTCGCGATCGCCGACATTGTCGTAGACCGAAACTGACTTGTAGTGCGTGACGGCGCCGTCTTCCGCGAAAGTGTGGGTTTCGACCAGGGTCTTGCCGATGAACATGTTTTCCATGCCGAAGGTCCAGACGAACTTTTCGGGCTCGTTCACCTCGCGATACTCGCCGACAAAGATGTAGACGTTGCCGTCCTTGCCATGGGACTCGATGCGCCACTTGCCGCCGGGGCGGACATCGAGCGCGGTGATGACGTTCTTCTGCCCGTCGGTGCCCCACCAGCGGGCGACATGCTCACGCTGGGTCATCACCTTCCAGACCAGGGCGCGGGGGGCGGCGAAGGTACGGGTGGCGATGACGATGGGTTCGTTCGCCGGGGCTTCGATCGTTAGGTCGTCGAGTGCCATTTTCAGCTCCTTGAGTTTCATCAGGTAGGCGTCGAGGCGATCGAGGCTTTCGGCCCAATACCGCCAGTAAAGTACGAACCAGTGTTCCGTTCCGGCGCCCTGCCCCAGCTTCTGGCGCAAGGCTTCGCCGTCGCGCTGCCGGCGGTAATCCGAGAGCGCTATGACCTTGGGTCGCTGCATCTTTTTCAGGCCCTCAGGGCCCCGGGCTAATTCCGGGAGCCGCCGGGGTCTCCCTTCTGCAGTTCGGCCAGGTAATCGCCGAGGCGATCCAGGCTCTCATCCCAGAAGCGGCGGTAGTTCTCGACCCAGTCCGCGACCTCGGCCATCGGGGCGGCCTCGAGCCGGCAGGGACGCCACTGGGCCTCCTTGCCGCGGGAGATCAGCCCCGCCTTCTCCAGCACCTTGAGGTGCTTGGACACGGCAGCCATCGACATGTCGTAGGGCTCGGCCAGTTCGCTGACCGTGGCCTCGCCCAGGGAGAGCCGGGCGAGGATGCCGCGGCGGGTGGGGTCGGCGAGGGCAGCAAGCGTGGTGGACAGGTGGTCGGTCATTGCAGGTCTCTGGTTCAGGCAGCGGCGCGCGCGGTGTCGGCGCCAGTAAAGAAGTCGATCAGTACCGGGGCGACCAGCTCGGCCGCCGCATCGTGGCTCTGGCCGGGCAGCGAAGC
>JAEUMC010000764.1 GCA_016793415.1 Devosia sp.
ACCTGAGGTCGGCCCGCTTCTCCCGCACCCCCGGCGCCGCCAGCACCTGGGCCACCGGGTAGCTGCGATGCCAGTCGGCGATGAAGCTGTCGTGCAGCGAATTGGGCGCCACCAGGTAGCGGACATTGCCCAGCACCTCCACCTCGCCGCGCAGCTGCGGCGTCAGCTCGACCGGCGACCAGATCACCAGGTCGCCCCCGCCCAGCCGGATGACTGTCATCCGGGTGGGATAGTGAAACCCGGCGGCTGCGGTGACCACCGGCCCGTCGACGATCCAGATTTCCGGTCCGAACGCTTCCCACATCTCGTAATCCCGCATCTTCACACCCGTATAAATTTACACTACTGTGTATTTATGACAACCCTGAAGCGAACCGACCGCTCCCGTGCCCTGATCCTCGAGGCTGCCGACCAGGCATTTCGCGCCCTTGGCTTCGCCAACACCTCGATGGAGGAGATCGCCGTGCGGGCCGGCCTCACCCGCAAGACGCTCTACAACCTGTTCAGCTCCAAGGATGAGATCGCCCTGACGCTCATCGCCCGGGTCGAAGCGGCAGATGCCGGCTATCGCGCCCGCATCGCCGCCAACGAGGACGTGTTGCCGCTGCTGGCTGCGGTGTTTGTCGACAGCGCCGGCTGGTGCCTCGCCAACCCTTCGCTGGCGCGGCTGGCGCTGAGCCCGGCAGAGCGTCCGTCCTTGGCGCCGCCCGCCGACCGGCCCACGTTCCAGGGCCTGGTGCGCGACATCCTGCGGCTCGGCCAGCAGCAGGGGGTCATCCGCAGCGACGAAGATCCCGATTTCATGGCGTTGCTGCTGCTCGGCATCTACGGGCAGGCCATGCTCACGGCGCTGAGCACCGGCAGCTTCAGCGACGGCGAAATCCGGCGCATCATCCGGCTCGTCGTCGAGGGCATCGGCCCGCGGGCAGACTAGGTTCAGAACTGCCCACCCTGTCCGCAGGGCATGCGACTGGCCGCCTGCCGCTCGGCCGGATCGAAATCGAGTCCGTCCCAGAGCAGGGATGGGTCCACGGCAGCGGGGGTGGCTGCGATAGCGAATGGCGAGCCGCCGTTGAACCCGAGATACGCGGTGGGCGCCTCACCAGAACCACGACGCCAGCCGATGCCACCGCTGAATGTCGCAAGACCACCCTGCCCCCCACGAATTGATATGCGCCGCGCGGACCGCGCGGCGAAAGATCGATGCGCTGCGGCGCCGTCGCCACGGAGGCGGCAACTTCGGAGCCGACACACCTCGACCCGACCACCGTTGCGGTGCTCGTCTACCGATCGACCATGAATCGCCCCCTGCCCCTGACGCGAGGCCGCAGAGTGTCATCGCATCGCCGGCGCTCGGAGTCCTGAAAGCGGCCGGCCGGCATTCTGAAATTTTTCTGAAATTCGCGACTTTCGCTCCCGGCGCTTGAAATCGCAGGGCCGGCAAGGCATCGAGTGCGCCGGGAGTTTTGGGGCATGGCGACGACCCGGTTTGCCGGATTTGAGCTGGACGACGAGCGCGCAGAACTGCGCGGTCCCGATGGCACGCCGATCCGGCTGCGCCGCAAGACCTTCGAAATGCTCCGCCTGTTCGCCGCCAATCCCGGTCGGGTGCTGAGCAAGCCCGAGCTGATGGAAGCGGTTTGGCCGAACGTGCATGTCGGCGAGGACGGGCTGTTTCAGTGCATCCGCGAAATCCGCACGGCGCTCGGCGACGAGCAGCGCCAGATCGTCAAGCTGGTGTCCGGCCGCGGCTACCTGTTCGCACCGGAAGCAGCTGGGGATAGCGCCGCACCGACGCCGCAGCAGCCAGCCGCTCCCGACGGCCGCGCGTCGCGCGGCCGCTTCGCCGTGATCGCGGCAGCCATGGTCGCCGCCGTCGCCATCGCCGCCTTCACCCTGACGAACCTCGTGGCGTCGGCGCCGCCCACCATCGCCGTCGTGCCGATCGTGGATACCACCGCAGGCAGGGATGGCGCCGCGCTGGCGACCGGGGTGACCGATCAGTTGGTCGATGGTCTCGCCCGCATCGACAACCTGCGCGTGCTCGCACCCGGGGTCGGGTCAACCGCCCAGTTCGAGTTGCGTGGCGAACTGTTGCGCAGCACCGACGCGTGGACGCTCAAGCTCAGGGCCGTTCGCACCGACACCGGCGTGGTCGAGTCCGTCGCCACCGCCACGGTCGATGCCACCCTCGCGCCCGAACTCATGGAGGTCCGGCTGGCCGCCGGCGCGGGTGATCGCCTCGCCCGTTGGCTTAACGAGCTGCTGGAGGGCGGCAGCGTCGGCGCGGTTGAACCGGCGCCGGGGGTACGGGTCGCCATCGAACAGGCCTCGGCCTCGATCAACCAGACCTCGCGCCAGCGCTTCGGCGTCGCCCAGCGGATGCTGGAGACCGCCCTCGCCACGGCGCCCGACAATGTCGACCTGCAGGTGGCGCTGGCGGCGCT
>JAEUMC010000303.1 GCA_016793415.1 Devosia sp.
ATCGGCGGCGGCGCCGACCTGCCACCGCCCTGCGACATTGCCGTTGCCATGGTGATCGTCGCCGACGTCGCCTATGGCGCGCTGCCCGCCCTGCACCTGCCGGCCGAGCCGCTCGGCACCGCCACCGCCCGCGGACCGCCCGCCTCCGTCTGATCGATCGAACCTTATTATCGATTTGCCGCGCGCCGATGGCGGTGGCCAACAGACGAGAGTCAGATGAACATCACGTTCCCAATCGCCGCGTTCGCGGCCTCCACCCTCATGCTTGCGGGCCCGGCCTTCGCCCACGCGACGCTCAGCCCGACCACCGCCGCCAACGGCGCCACCGTCAAGGTGGCGATCGCCATTCCACATGGCTGCGACGGCGCACCGACCGATACGGTCAGCATCGCGCTGCCCGAGGGCTTCGTCTCGGCCAAGCCGATGGTCAAGGCCGGCTGGACGATCGAGATCAGCAAGGGCGACTATCAGAAGAGCTATGAGCTGCATGGCGAGCCAGTGACTTCGGGCGCCCTTGCCGTCACCTGGGCCGGCGGCTCGGTCCCCGATGATCAGTTCGACGAGTTCGTGGTCCAGGGCTCGCTCCAGGGCTTTGACGCCGATGCGAGCCTGCCCTTCGTCGTGACGCAGAAGTGCGGCTCCGCGTCGGTGGTCTGGGACCAGATCGCCGCACCGGGCGAGAATGCTCATGCGCTGGAGCACCCGGCTCCGACCCTTGCCGTCACCGCCGCGGCAACCGCCGGCGAGCATGACCACGGCGCCATGACCATGGCGGCACCCGCCTCCGTGACCGTCGGCGCACTCGAGATCAGCAACGGCTTCTCCCGCGCCACCCTGCCCAATGCCCCGGTCGGCGGCGGCTATGTCACCATCACCAACACGGGAGCCGAGGCCGATCGGCTGGTCGGCGCCGCCTCGCCGGTCGCCGGCGTCGCCCAGATTCATGAAATGAAGATGGAAGGCGACCTGATGAAGATGAACGAGGCGCCCGATGGCGTCGAGATTCCGGCCGGCGCAACCGTCGCGCTGAAGCCCGGCGGGCTCCACATCATGTTCATGCAGCTGAAGCAACCGCTGGTTCAGGGCACCAGGATTCCGCTGACCCTGACATTCGAGAAGGCCGGCAGTGTCGAGGTCGAGCTCAGCGTCGAGAGCCCGGCGGCCAAGGGCCCAGCCGAAGATCACTCGATGCATGGCGGCTGAGATGAGCGGCTTCACCTCGCGACTGCGCCTCGCGCTCTGGGCCCTGGTCGCGCTGGCGGCAGTGGCGGCGACGCTGCTGTTCTTCGTCACCCGGCCAGGCAGCGAGAGCGGCGGCATCGGTGGCGGCAGCTATGCCCTCGTCGATCAGCGCGGCCAGCCGGTCGACCAGTCCATGCTGGTCGGCCAGCCCTCGTTGCTGTTCTTCGGCTACACCCATTGCCCCGACGTCTGCCCGACCACCATGGCCGAGATGGCCGGCTGGTTCAGTGAGCTGGGTGACGAGGCCAAGCCCCTCAAGGCCTTCTTCGTCACGGTCGATCCCGAGCGCGACACGCCGGAAATTCTCGATGGCTATGTCAGCTGGGTTTCCGACCGCGTCACCGGGGTCACCGGCAAGCCCGAGGAAGTCGCCAAGATGGTCAAGGCCTGGAAGGTGCTGGCCGAGAAGGTGCCGGGGCAAGGTTCGGATTACACCATGGACCACACCGCCTCGGTATTCCTGGTCAATGCCCAGGGCGGCTTCGAAGGCACCATCGCTTACCAGGAGGCGACGTCCACCGCCGTCGCCAAGATCAGGAAACTGCTCGGCAAAGCGGTCTGACTACTTCAGCAGATCCGGTCGGCGCGCCCGCGTGAGCTTCTCGCTCTCGGCGCGCCGCCACTTCGCGACCTTGCCGTGGTCACCCGAGGTCAGCACCTCGGGGATCTCGCGCCCCTCGAACGACTGCGGCCTGGTGTATTGCGGGTATTCCAGGAGCCCGTTCTCAAAGCTCTCATCGGCGTGGCTCTCGGCCGCCCCCAGCACCCCGGGGATCAGCCGCACCACCGCTTCGAGCAGCACCATGGCCGCGACTTCGCCGCCGGCCAGCACATAGTCGCCGATCGAGACTTCCTCGAGCCCGCGAGCCTCGATCACCCGCTGGTCGATCCCCTCGAACCGCCCGCAGACGATCACCGCCCCGGGCCCCGCAGCCAGCTCGCGCACCCGCGCCTGGGTCAGCGGCGTGCCGCGCGGGCTCATCAGGAGGCGCGGTCGCGCGTCGCCTTCAGGCGATACCGCGTCGATAGCTCTTGCAAGGATATCGGGCTTCAGCACCATGCCGGCGCCACCGCCCGAGGGCGTATCGTCCACCGTCCGGTGCCGGTCGGTGGCGAAATCCCTCAGTTGCGTGGTCTCGAGCTGCCACAACCCATCGGCCATGCCACGACCGATCACCGAGGCGCCGAGCGGCCCGGGGAACAGATCCGGAAACAGCGTGATGATATGAGCCGAAAAGCTCAATCGGGTTCTTCTTCGCCCGGCTCCGCCTCGATCGGCGGATCGATCATGAGATACCCTTCGGCGATCCGCACCTCCGGCACCACGGCCTTACTGAACGGATAGAGATAGGTATCGCCGGAACGCGGGTCGCGGATTTCGAGCAGGTCGCCGGCGCCGAAATTCGGCACCGCCATCACCTCGCCGATCTCCGACCCATCGGCCAGCCGGGCTTTCAGCCCGATCAGGTCGGCATGGTAGAAATCGTCGTCGTCATCGGGGTCGGGCAGCAGCGCGCGGTCGACATAGAGTTCGACCCCGTTCAGCTTTTCGGCCGCGTTGCGGTCGTTGATC
>JAEUMC010000786.1 GCA_016793415.1 Devosia sp.
AGCGCCGCCACATCGTCGATCAGCCCGTCGGCCGCTTCCGGGGTCGGCAACAGGCCTTCGAAGCACTCGAAGCCGCCCAGCACCAGCCCCGGCGTCGACGCGACGACGCGCGCCACCTCCATTGCCTGCGCGCGAGTCCGCGCCCCGGTGCGCCCGCCGAGGAAACCGATCTCGACCAGCACGCGCAGCGGGTTGCCCTTTGGCGGCGGGTTGCGCTTCGCGCCTTCGGCGAGGAGTTGGAGTCCGGGCAGTCCGTCGGCGAGGCAGTACAGTTCGAAGCCATCGCCCTGCAGCGCTCGGAAGCAGGCGTCGATCGCCTGATCGCCCACCGGCTGGTTGGCGATCAGCACCCGCTTCACCCCGAACCGCACGCAGACGCTGAGTTGCTGCACGGTGGCGACGGTGATCGCCCAGGCGCCGTCGGCCACCTGCAGGTCGAACAGGGCCGGCGCCATCGTGGTCTTGCCATGCGGCGCGATCACCAGGTCGTTCTTGCCGGTGAAGGCGCTCATCCACTGGCTGTTGGCGCGCACCACCTCCTGCCGGATCACCGCCAGCGGCAGCGGCATGTCGCCCCTGAGCACGTTCCAGCCCTGCTGGCCGACCTCGCCCACCGTCAGGTCAGGCGCGTCGAACGGCAGCCCCTTGGTCAGCGGGTCGAGCGGCTGGCGATCGAGGGAACGAAGGTCGAGGCGAGGGATCAGAGCCATGGGTGGGGGTCCAGCGGATAGATGGGGCGGCGGAGCTTGGTATAGGCGATCGTCCTCGGATCGCTCGGAAACGGCCCGCCGGTATCGAGATAGTGGATCTTCGCCGCGATTTTTGAGAACGCGGCATGGAAGTGGTTCGAGGACTTCACCACCACGATCTTCTTGGCGCCAAGGTCGATGCCGAGGTTGGTGAAGGCCGGCGGGCTGAAGGTCTGCGACCGCCCGGTGGCGAGAACGATATCGACATTGCCGATGCTGATCGCCGCCGCCGGCCCGAGCGACACCCAGCTCTGCTCGAACGGGATCATGAGGTTGTCCGATACGCCCTTGACCACCACGTCGGCATCGATGGGGTGACCCGAGCTCTCCGACACCTTGCCGCAGAACCGCAGCCGGATCGCCGCGCCAACGCCGGCGGCGCGGCAGAACTGCACCGCGATCGGATCCCACAGCGCGCCGATGGCCGAGGGGATGTCCGGATGCGCCAGCAGCGCATCGATCATCACCGAGGAATCGCCGGCGACGCCGCCGCCCGGATTGTCCCAGCGATCGGCAAAGACGATCGGCTGCCCGGGTTCGATCAGCGCCTGCTGGATCGCTTCCTCGGGCTTGTAGTGATAGGGGCCGGCGGCGCCCGGCGGCCAGTTGAGGATCTCGCGCCCCAGTTGCTCGGCCAGCGCCCTCGCCTTGCTGCGGTTGGCCTCGCCATCGGCCACCACGAACACCTTGCAGCCGACATCGGCGACATCAGCCGGGGTGAAGCCGTGCGTCACCGAGATCGAGAGGATCCCGTCCTTACCTTCCATTGCCATCAGTTTGTCGACGAAGCTGCGGCCCGGCTCGCGGCTGGTCATGAAGGCGGCGGTGAGCGAGCGGAGATCGAACACCTCGGTCACCGGTTGGATTTCGCGGCGCGCCGTGCGGAGGCAGAGCTCCATCAGGTCCTCGGCTCGCGCCAGAAAATCGGTATGCGGG
>JAEUMC010000789.1 GCA_016793415.1 Devosia sp.
TGATCCGCTCGATCACCCGCATGTACTCGGCCCGCGTGTGGCGGCGGTTCATCGCCTTGAGGATGCGATCGGAGCCGGCCTGGATCGGCAGGTGCAGGTAGGGCATCAGCGCCTCGAGGTCGCGATGCGCCTCGAGCAGCTCGTCGGTCATGTCGAGCGGATGCGAGGTGGTGTAGCGGATGCGGGCGATGCCGGGGATTTCGGCCAACCGCGCACAGAGTTCGCCGAGCCCGACGCTGCGGCCGCGGCCATCGAGCCCGTGATAGGCGTTGACGTTCTGGCCGAGCAGGGTGAGTTCGCGCACCCCGGCTTCGGCGAGGTTCCGCGCTTCACGCAGCACCTGCTCCACCGGGCGGCTGACTTCGCTGCCGCGGGTATAGGGCACCACGCAGAACGAGCAGAACTTGTCGCAGCCTTCCTGCACGGTGAGGAACGCGGTGAGGCCGCGCGCGAGGGTCACTTCCTTCTTCGCCGCCGGCAGGTGCTCGAACTTGTCTTCCTCGGGGAAGTCGGTGTCGACCACCTTGGCGCCGTTATGGGCGCGGGCAATCAGCTCGGGCAGCCGGTGGTAGGATTGCGGGCCGAACACCAGGTCGACCGCCGGCGCGCGGCGGACGATCTCGTCGCCCTCGGCCTGCGCCACGCAGCCGGCGACGCCGATCATCAGGTCCTGGCCCTGCGCCCGGCGCTCCTCGCGCAGGTCGCGCAGCCGCCCCAGCTCCGAGAACACCTTCTCCGAGGCCTTCTCGCGGATGTGACAGGTATTGAGCACGACCAGGTCGGCATCTTCCATCACCTGCACCGGCTCATAGCCGTGCGGCGCCAGCGCGTCCGCCATGCGGTCGGAATCGTAGACGTTCATCTGGCACCCGTAGGTCTTGATGAACAGCTTCTTGGGCGTGTGCTCGGTCATGGCCGGGTGAATACAACTTCGAGCGCGGAAAGCCAAGGAAGGGCGGTGCGCGTGGCCACCCCCACCCTTGATCCCTCCCCACAAGGGGGAGGGAGACGATGGAACCGAGAGCAGGCAGTCAGGCCTCCCTCCCCCTTGTGGGGAGGGTAGCGCAGCTCGGCGAAGCCGTAGCGAAGCTAGGGTGGGGGTGGCCCCACGCGCCGGATTGAGGCAACGTCCGACCTCGGAGACCCATCATGACCAACCACCTCGACACCCTCGCCCTGCATGGCGGCGATACCGCCCGCGTCGTCGGCGAACCGCTGGCGCCGGCGCCGGTGCTGTCGACCACTTACTTCACCCACCCGGACGCGGTCGGCTTTTCCGCCTCGGACCTCGAGGCCGACGCGCCGCATTTCTACACCCGCTGGTCCAACCCGACCCTGGAGCTGCTGGAACACCGCCTGGCGCTGCTCGAAGGCGGCGAGGCGGCGTTGAGCTTCGGCTCGGGCATGGCGGCAATCACCGGGTTGTTCGCGGGGGTACTGAAGGCCGGCGATCACCTGGTGATGTCCGATGTCTGCTATGCCGGCGTCGCCGAATATGCCCGGCACGCCTTGCCGCGGCAGGGGATCGAGGTGTCGTTCGCCGACAGCTCCAACCCCGAGAATGTCGCCGCAGCGATGCGGCCAGCCACCCGGCTGGTGCATATCGAGACGCCGGCCAACCCGATCCTCAAGCTCACCGATATCGCCGCGGTCGCCGCCATCGCCCATGCCGGTGGGGCGGAACTGTCGGTCGACTCGACCATCGCCACGCCGGTCGGCACCAACCCGATCGCGTTGGGCGCCGACTATGTCTGCCACTCGCTGACCAAGTACCTGTGCGGGCATGGCGATGCGTTGGGCGGGGCGGTGATCGGCCGGGCCGAGCCGATTGCCGCGCTGCGTAAAAACGTGCTCATCCATCATGGCGCGGTGCTGTCGCCGTTCTCGGCCTATTTGATCCTGCGCGGCATCGAGACCCTCGGCCTCAGGATGGAAAAGCATCAGGCCAACGCTCGGGCAGTGGCCGAGTGGCTGGAGCGTCACCCCAAGGTGCGGCGCGTCTTGTGGCCGGGCCTTGCAAGCCACGAGCAGGCCGAGCTGGCCCGCCGGCAGATGCACAATTTCTCGGGGCTCATGAGTTTCTCGGTGAAATCCGACAGCGCCGGCATGGCTCGGCAACTGGCCGAACGATTGCGGCTGGTCAGCTACGCCGTATCGCTGGGCAAGACCAAGTCGCTCTGCTTCTACATCCCCACCGAGGATATCCTGCGCTCCTCCTTCGCCCTTGCCGACGAGCGCAGCTATCGCGCCTCTGCCGGCGACGGGGTGTTTCGCGTCTCGGTCGGCATCGAGGATGCCGATGCGATCATCGCCGATTTCGATGCGGCGCTCAGATGAGCGGGACGCTGAAGGAGATCGTCTTCGATTGCAGCCGGCCAGCGCCGCTGGCGCGCTTCTGGGCCGCGCTGATCGAGGGCTATGCGGTGCGCGCCTATGACGACGAGGAAATCGCCCGGCTCGCGGCGCTCGGCCTGACCCCGGAAACCGATCCGGTAGTGATGGTCGATGGTCCCGGCCCGACGCTCTGCTTCCACGAGATCGAGCGCGGCCGCGTCCAGGGCCGTATTCATCTCGACGTGAAGGTGGCCAACCGCGCGGCCGAGCGCGCCCGGCTCATCGGCCTCGGCGCCAGCGTCGTGCGCGAAGCCGACGGTTACACGGTCATGGCCGACCCAGAGGGCAACCACTTCTGCCTGGTGGACTGAGGCCTATTCCGTCGCCACCGGCAGCGGGGTGCCGCGGTTCAGCGCCACCAGCATGCGGCGCACTTCGGTTTCGGTCTGCTTGGCCAGTTCCTTGCGGTTGGCGCCGGAGCTCAAAGGGCGCGGCGTGCCGAAGGCGAGGGTGACTTCGCGGGTGCCGCCGGTAAGGATCTCGTTGATGTTCTGTTTCACCGACTTGGATTTGATCCAGGCGATGAACGAGCGGTCGGTGCGGCCGACCGGCAAGCCATGCAGCTTGGTATTGGCGATGGTCAGCGGCTGGATCATCACCTCGCCGGCGCCGGCTTCTTCCATGGCGTGCTGCGCCGCGCCGATCAGCGCCGAGCGGAACGGCAACACGTGGGTGCCCAGGTCCGATTGGCCCTCGGCGAACAGCAGCACTGCGCCACCCGAGGCCATGCGCTTGCCCATCTCTTCGCTCACCCGCTTGGCATCGCTGCGCTTCTTGCGATCGACATAGAGCGTGCGCTGCAGCGAGGCCATGAAACCGACGAAGAACCACTTCTGGATCTCGGATTTGGCGACGAAGGTCACGTCCGCCTTCGAGCCCACCGCGATGATGTCGGTCCACGAAATGTGGTTGGAAACGATCAGCGTCGCCCGGTCATGCGAGGGCTCCCCGATGACGTTCACCTTCATGCCGAGGAAGGTGCAGCCGAACCAGTGGAACATCCGCGGGATGCCGTTCCAGCTGATCCCCAGCCGGCTGACCACGAACTGCAGCGGCACGAACACGATGAGGAACGGGATGTAGCAGAAGATGAAGAACAGGACGCGGAGGATCATTTCTTGGTTTCGTCCGGTTTGAGCGGCACAGCATAGAGCTCCAGCCGATGGTCGACCAGCCGGTAGCCGAGCCGCTTGGCGATCACTTCCTGGATGGCTTCGATCTCTTCGTTGCGGAACTCGATCACCTTGCCCGAACGGATGTCGATCAGGTGGTCATGGTGCTCGTCCGGGATCAACTCGAACCGCGCCCGCCCATCCTTGAAGTCATGTTTGGTGACGAGCCCCGCTTCTTCGAACAGGTTGAGCGTGCGGTAGACGGTGGAGAGGGAGATGCGCGCGTCGATGGCCGAGGCGCGGCGATAGAGCTCTTCCACGTCAGGGTGGTCGACCGCCTGCTCGATCACCTGCGCGATGACCCGGCGCTGGTCGGTCATCCGCATGCCCTTGAGGGCGCACTGCTCTTCGAGAGTTTGAATGCCGGGTTTGCTCATCGGGCGTCCCCCGTTACCGAATGAGAAAAGGGGTTAGCCAAGATCACGCGCCATGACAATAGCGGTGGCCGGCGTGCCGTCGGGGCGCGGATAGTAGCCCTTGCGCTCGCCCACGGTGGTGAAGCCGAACTTGCCATAGAGCTTCAGCGCAGCGGCATTGTCGGCCGCCACTTCGAGCAGCATCCGTTTGGCCGGGCTCATCCGTACTGCTTCGAACAACGCCCGCATCAGCAGCGCGCCGACGCCCTTGTTCCGCCACTTGCGATCGACCGCGATGCTGATCAGTTCGACCTCTTCGCCCAGGTGTCGCAGCATGGCGAAGCCGGCGATGCGGCGACGGCTGTCGCAGGCGACGTAGACCGGCGTACCGTCGCCGGTGACATAGGCGGCGAACTCCTCACGCGTCCAGCCGCGATAGAAGCCCTCGGCATGCAGTCGCGCGATAGTCTCGGCATCGGCGCCGCGCGCCGGTTCGACATGCAGCGTCGTGGGCGACAGCCAGAAGTTCATTGTCCAACCCTCGCAACGCGGAACTTTTCCTGCGGCTTGGCATCGGCATCGCGGATATAGGCCGCCTCCGGCGGATACTTCGCCGGATCGGCGGTGGCGGCAAAGCGCGCCAGCGCGGCGATATCGACCAGCGGCGAGGTGATCAGCCCGGCTCCAACAGGCACCCGGCGGCGCGCCTCGTCCATCAGCAGCACTTCTGGTTCGCCGATCGGAATGGCCGGGCCGCTGAACAGCTGGAAATAGGCTTCCTCCCGCCGCGCATCGAGCAGCACGGCGCTGGCATCGCATTGCGTCGCCAGCGATAGCGCCAGCAGCGACGGCACGCCGATCACCGGCACGCCCAGCGCCAGGCCCAGTCCGCGCGCCGCACTGAGCCCGATGCGCAGCCCGGTGAACGAGCCGGGGCCGGTAGTGACGGCGATGCGGGTCAGGTCCTTGTAGGCGACCCGGTTGCGCGCCAGCAGTTCGTCGATCGCCGGAAAGATCCGCTCGGCTTGCCCCTGCGCCATGTCCTCGACCAGCGCATCGGCGCGATCGCCAACGAGCAGCGCCAGTTGCAGGCGTGGCGCGGCGGTATCGATGGCGAGAAGGGTGCTGGACATGTGGGAGAGATAGGGGTTCGGCGGTGGGTTGTCACGGGGGCTGGTTCGCGGGCACCACCCCACCCAGTTTCGCTAGGCGGCAGGCCGCCAAGCTGCACTACCCTCCCCATCAAGGGGAGGGAGACGATAGAGCCGCAACATGCAGTCGGTTTTCCCTCCCCCTTGTGGGGAGGGTAGCGCAGCTCGGGCGTAGCCCGTAGCGGAGCTGGGTGGGGGTGGCCGCTTGCACCGGCCCAAAAACAAATCGCCCGGCACCAGGCCGGGCGATTCAAAACTCAATGCGCAGCACTCACACCTGCTGCACGGCCTCGACGCCAGGTACGAAATGCCGGAGCAGGTTCTCGATGCCCGACTTCAGCGTCGCGGTCGATGACGGGCAGCCCGAGCAGGCGCCCTGCATGTGGAGGAACACCGTGCCCTCCTTGAAGCCCTTGAAGGTGATATCGCCGCCGTCCATGGCGACGGCCGGCCGCACGCGAGTGGCCAGCAGCT
>JAEUMC010000798.1 GCA_016793415.1 Devosia sp.
GTGCGACCGGCCGATGTAACCATTGAGATACGGGGTGCGAATGGATGGAGTTGCAGCACGCGCCGGGCGAGATAAGTTCGCCGCACCATGCGCTCCATTCTTACCCCCCTCGCCCAATCGCTGCCATCCACCGTACCGTTCACCGGCCCGGAAGCGCTGGAGCGGCGAACCGGCGTCGCATTCCGCGCCCGGGTCGGGGCCAACGAAAGCGGCTTTGGCCCCTCGCCCAGGGTGATCGCAGCGATCGCCGCGGAGGCCGGCGGCGTGTGGATGTACGGCGATCCCGAAGTACACGAGCTGAAGGGCGCACTCGCCGCGCATCTCGGCATTCCCGCAACCAACGTGGCGGTCGGCGAGGGGATCGACGGGCTGCATGGGTTGATCGCCCGGCTGATCACCGAGCCCGGCGACGTGGCGGTGACCTCGCTGGGCGCCTATCCGACCTTCAACTATCACGTCGCCGGCTTCGGCGGCCGGATCGTCGCGGTACCATATTCGGGTCACCACGAGGATCTCGAGGCGCTCGCCGAAGCGGCGCGGCGCGAGCGCGCCAAGGTGATCTATCTCTCCAACCCGGATAATCCGATGGGCACCTGGTGGAGCGCGGCCCAGATCGAGCGCTTCATCGCCGCCGTTCCGGAGGAAACGCTGATCCTCCTCGACGAAGCCTATTGCGAGACGGCGCCACCGGACACCCTGCCCGCACTCGATATCACCCGTCGCAACCTGATCCGCACCCGCACCTTCTCCAAGGCCTATGGCCTTGCCGGCATGCGGGTCGGCTACGCCATCGGCGAAGCCGATTTCATCAAGGCGTTCGACAAGGTCCGCAACCATTTCGGCGTGACCCGGCTGAGCCAGGTCGCGGCGATGGCGGCACTGGCCGATCAGGACTGGTTGGCGCAGGTCGTGGCGCAGGTCGCCGCCGGCCGCGAGCGCATCTACGCCATTGCGGCGGATAGCGGCCTCTCCGCGGTCCGCTCGGCCACCAACTTCGTAGCCGTCGACTGCGGGCGCGACGGTGACTATGCACTGGGCGTGCTGAGAGCGCTGGAGGCCCGCGGCGTGTTCGTTCGGAAGCCGATGGCGCCGGGCCTCGATCGGCACATCCGCATCAGCGTCGGGCGGCCGGAAGAGCTCGATGTCGTGGCGGCGGAGCTGCCCCTGGCGCTGCGGGACGCTGCCGGCTGATCATACATATTTAGTTCTGGTTCCGAACGCTTCGTTAGCGAAAGTACTGTCTACTGCGGGCTCGATTTTGGGGCCCATCTCATGAGCAGAATGCTCCTTGAGGTCTACGCGCAGACAGAACTCCGCAGCCGGAGCCAACAGCATGGCGGTATTGCCGCGTGCCTGAGCCTGGTTTTGCTGCTGCTGGTGGTTTCGCCGTCTCTGGCTTTTGCCCAAGACCAGGCCGTCGCCATCCACCTCATCGACATGGCCCAGGACTCCGAGCTCTCCATTACTGCCGCAAGCCTGGCGGACGGCTGGTACGACGAGTCGGAAGACAGCCGGGTCTCGGGCTACGAACTCTCCGACGGCACGCCGGTGAAGTTCGCGGACTGGTATCACACCGACTGGCCGGACACTCGCGTCGACCTGTTGACGCAGTTCGGCGACGATTTCGGTCTGCTCTGGGGCTTCAGCACCGGGGAGCGCGGCGAGAAGTACACGATCGACCCCAGCCTGCGCGTCGGCTTCGTCGCCCAGGCTCATCCGGCCGCCAACTCGATACTCTCTCTCACGGTGCGCGCCGTCGCCTGGGGGAACCTCAACGAACAGACCTGCGAGGGTGACTACGGTGAAATCGGCGGCGTCCAGACCGTCAATTGCCGCCTCGCTGCAACGTTCCTGCCGCCGGAGGAAACGCTGCAATACCTCGCCCATGCCGAACCGAACCGGCTTCACATCTCGCTTAGCTACAGCGCCAGTTTCTAGCGTTCAGGAGTGCACGCCATGACTTTGCGTCTCAAGTATCTCGTAACCGCAGCCGTTGCCGCCCTCGCCCTGCTGGGCGGCGCTTCCAGCTCGATCGCCCAGACCACCTCCCCGGTTCTGCGCAGCTGGATGAGCCCCGACATCGCCGATGCGTGGACCCAGGGCTACAAGGGCCAGAAGACCACCATCACCATCGTGGACGACTTTACCAGCAGCTCGAAATTCACCGGCAACCTCGGCACCGGCTCGCTGCTCTATCGGCACGGTGAGTGGACTCGGCTTGAAGCCAGCATGATCGCGCCGCTCGCGACGATCAAATCGCAGAGCTTCTACTCGGGCACGACGGTGCCACTGGCGGCCGGGCTGAACGTGCTCAATCTCAGCTACGGCATGTATGCAAGAGGCACTTACAGCCTGAGCCAGCTGGGCTGGAGCGCCCAGGAATCCTCGATCATCAACTATGCCAAGAACGGCAGGGCGGTGATCGTGAAGGCCGCCGGCAACGATGGCATCGCCATCGGGTCGGTGAACGCCGCCGGCAACAAGGATTTCCTGAACCTTGCACTGGTCGGCGCACCATCGGCGCTCTTTGTCGGCGCCCTCACCAGAAACGGCACGGTCGCCAACCCCGCCAGCCTCGCCTCCTACTCGAACAAGGCGGGCACGAACACCGCCGTGCAGAGCCACTTCCTCGTCGTTGGCGTCGAAAGCAGCAAGACCGGTCTTGCCGGTACCTCGTTCGCCGCGCCGATCATTTCCGGCTATGCCTCGATCCTGGGCAGCAAGTTCACCACGGCGACGCCGACCCAGATCACCAACCAACTGCTGAACACGGCGCGCAAGGATACGCTGCTCAACTACAATGCGGCGACCTACGGGATGGGTGAAGCCAGCCTCAGCCGCGCGCTGGCGCCGCTGACGATCCGCTAGCCCCCAACACTGTGACATCCCGGCTGGCCGGGATGTCACCTGCTGTTTGCCGCCTGCAACGCCGCTCATCCCAGTTCCTTGCGCGTTCCCAGGAGGATACTGGTCTCGGTATTGGCGATGCCGTCGATCTGGCGCACCTTGCGCAGCAGCTCATCGAACTCGCGCAAGGTCGGGGTTTCGATCTCGGCCACGACATCCCACCGGCCATTGGTGGTGTAGAGCCCACGGATCTCAGGAAAGCCGGCAAGGCGGCGGATGATCTGCTCGGAGTTCTTGCCGTCGACCTCGACCATGGTGACGGCGCGCACCGCGTCGACCCGCCCCTGGGCCTGCACCATCACCGTGTAGCCGGCGATGACTCCCGAACGTTCGAGCCGCTCCATGCGCGCCGTCACCGTCGCGCGCGACACGCCCAATTGCACCGCGAGCTTGGCGACCGGCATGCGGCCATCGGTGCGCAGCAAGGCGATCAGGCGGTAGTCGAGGTCATCGAGGCTAGCTGTACTATTTGTCACTATGTGCCGCCATTTCGCGCAGTTCGATGCGCACTCTTATCACTTTCTCGGCTTTTCGTCAGCACCGCCCGGATCTCATATAGTGCGAACCATCGCCTATCGAGGACACCGAGATGCTCCACGACGCCCGCCCCCGCCGCCCCTTTGCCGGCAACCGCATCGACCTGATCGGGGTGCCGACCGATGCCGGGGCGTCCTGTCGCGGCGCCGCGCTTGGTCCGGACGACCTGCGGACCGCCGGCTTGGCTGAGCGGCTTGCGGGCCTCGGCTATGCGGTTGCCGACCTTGGCGATGTCGGCGTGGATCGTCGGCTGGTGCCCGCGGCGGAGATCGACGCCCTCGCCGTGGGGGCCAGCGAGGCCGGCTATCGCAGCCTCGAGAACGGCGCACGGCCGATTTTCCTCGGCGGCGACCACTCGATTTCCATGGGCTCGGTGGCGGGTGTAGCTCGGCATTGCCGCGATGCGGGCCGGCCGCTGTTCGTCTTGTGGTTCGATGCGCATGGCGACTTCAACACCTGGGCGACCACCGAGACCGGCAATATTCATGGCATGTCGCTGGCGCGCCTGTGCGGCGAGCCGGGCTTTGCCAATGACGATGCCTGGTTTGCACCGGTCGACCCGGCCAACGTCATGATCCTTGGGGCCCGCGCCCTCGACTGCGAAGAGGCGCAGCTGATCGACGAGCGCGGCGTCGAGGTGGTGGATATGGACACGGTGCGCGTCGTCGGCGTCGCCACGCCGCTCCGCCGATTCCTCGATCGCGTCGAAGCCGCAAACGGGCACCTGCACCTTTCGCTGGATGTCGATGCCATGGACCCGAGCCTCGCGCCCGGCGTCGGCACCACCGTCGCCGGTGGACTGACGCTGGATGAGGGTCGCCTGGTGATGGACATGCTGCACCGGAGCGGCCGTGTCGGCTCGCTGGACCTGGTGGAGCTTAACCCCGTGCTCGATAGCGGCGGCAAAAGTGCCGACCTGATGGTCGACCTCACCGCTCGCCTGTTCGGAGAGGCCGCCGCGGCACGATCCGCGACCGAGCAGCGCGCCCTGGCCACCGTCTGAAACTCAAACCGAAGCCTGACTGCTTCCCAAAGTAAGAGGCCCAAATGACCCAGTTCATCGGCACCAGCGACATCCGCGCCCTGCTGGAGCGGGTCGGCATAGAACCCTTCCTTGTCGGTCTCGCCAACTACATCGAGACCGATTTCCGCCGCTGGGAGAGCTTCGAGAAGGCCGCCCGCCTGGCCAGTCACAGCCGCAACGGAGTGATCGAGCTGATGCCGACCTCCGACGGCGAGCTTTACGCCATGAAGTTCGTCAACGGACATCCCGGTAACACCGTGGCCGGCAAGCTGACCGTTACCGCATTCGGCGTTCTGGCCGACGTGGCGACGGGCTATCCGCTGCTGGTGTCGGAGATGACCATCCTCACGGCCCTGCGAACCGCAGCAACGTCGGCAGTTGCGGCCCGCGTGCTGGCGCGCCCCGCGAGCCGGACCCTGGCGTTGATCGGTGCCGGTGCCCAATCCGAGTTCCAGGCGCTCGCCTTCAAGGCGTTGCTCGGCGTCGAAGAGGTTCGGGTGTTCGACATCGATGCTGAAGCGATGGACAAATTCTGCTGCAACCTGGCGGCCAGTGGACTGCGGATCGTTCGTGCCGGCTCGGTCGCCCACGCGGTGGACGGCGCGGACATCGTCACCACCTGTACCGCCGACAAGACCCGAGCGCAGGTGCTGTCGCCGGGTCTGGTGCGGCCCGGGATGCATCTCAATGCCATCGGCGGCGACTGCCCAGGCAAGACCGAGCTGCATCCGGATATCGTCGCCCACGCCGCAGTGTTCACCGAATACACGCCGCAAACCCGCATCGAAGGCGAGATCCAGCAGTTGGCGGCCGATTTCCCGGTTACCGAGCTCTGGCAGGTCCTCTCGGGCAAGGCCGGCGGCCGCCGCTCGGCGGAGCAGGTCACGCTGTTCGACTCGGTCGGCTTCGCCATCGAGGATTTCTCGGCTCTGCGCTATCTGCGCGACCTGAGCCGCGCCGACATCCGCGACATCGACCTCATCCCCGACCTTGCCGATCCGAAGGACCTGTTCGGGCTCGCGGCACCTCAAAACCCGAAATGGGCAACGATGGCTGCCTCGACCGCCGCCGGATCGACACGCCAGGTGCGCTCTCCGACATCGTCTGCATCGTCCATGGATGAGCCGAAAACATAGCCGAGCTGTCCGTCGCGCTGACTGATCAGCACATCCGTTTCCATGAACCACTCGAGGTTGCTCACCAGCAGCACCCTGGAGTCGGGCGGAGTGAACACGGTGTTGTGCATGGCCGATCCGCCAAGCCCGGCGATCATCGGGGCGTTGGCGAAAACGGCGATCTGGTCCGCGATCGGCAGCCGTTCGGGGTGGACGATGCTGAAGCCATGGCGCTCGAACATCCCCTCTATGTCGGCCTCGTTGACCAGCCGACGCCGTTGAATGCCCGAGCGTGAGATGAATACCCGTTCCGGCGACGCGATGCTGGCATGTACTGCCAGTCGCTTCATGCGCGAAAATGCTTCGCGCGCCAGGGGATGGATCGACCGGTTGAGGTGAACCAGCCGCTCCGGCAGGCGGGCGCTCCGGCAGAACAGCGGCCCGCGATAGTAGCGAACGCGCGCCGGATCGACCCCGAAGCTGCCGATCAGCGCTTCGATGGTCGGCGAACGCGGAATCGATGTCGCGATCTCAACGTCGGACGGCACCTGGTCGAGCAACATCAGGCCTGGCAGCGCTTCCAGCAGATTGTGACCATAGGTGCCGGTGTGGTGGCAATCCACGACGAACGCCTCGTTCCGGACCTCCTCGAGCCGACCGAACAGGCGCGGCGGGCGCATCCCCTTCCCCGAGAGGATCTCTGGATCGTGGGTAACGTCCAGACTCTGGGGTAACAGTCTGCCGGAACGACGATCGACGAACGTGTGCCCGGGAAACAGCACCACGTTTTCCGCCACCGACACACTCGGCTCCGGTGCTTGCACCGACAACGGCAGGTTGGTGAACGAAGCGGGGAAGAGATCGCCATAGAGCACGGGGCGCACGACATCCACACGCACGCCGACGCGCGGCTTGGCAGGTGTTGCAACAGGCCGCCAGGGAGGTGGTCGACGCAGCCGCAGGCGTTCGGGCCCGAGCAACCCGACCAGAATGAAGGTCCACCAGCGCACCAGGCGACCGGTCTGGCGCAACACGCGAAGC